>NZ_JANSJH010000016.1:10508-24705 GCF_047462495.1 Synechococcus sp. H55.2
CCAGGGATCCGGAACAAGCTGTCCGTGAGGCCCCTTAGTCCGGCTGTAGCTCGGGAGCAGGCTCGGCCTCAGGCAGGGGGGCTAGGCTGGCAGGGATCCCTTCGGTCGGGTGCAACTCTCTGAGATCGGCCAGGGTCGGCTGCGGCTGTTCATCGGCTGCCGCGCAGGAGCTTGTACGCTGCGAAAAGCCCCAGACAAACAAAGGCAGCACAGCCACCACCATCCCCCATTCCGGGAGCTCAACTTGGGGGAAAAACACCTCCAGCAGCATGAGGCTTCCCACCAGGGCGATGATGGCAAAGGCAGCATCTTCTAGGCGGGAAAACTCATCCAGCCAGCGCAAAAACAAAGAGGCCATGTAGCGCATCAAGGTGATGCCGAGAATGCCGCCGAGGATGATCACCCAAGCCTTGCGGGAGACGCCCACCGAAGCGGCGATGCTGTCGAAAGAAAAGACTAGATCCGTTAGCTCTACCATCACCAGGGTTTGCCAAAAATTAGCCTGGCGGGTGATGTCTTGCTCGGATCCTTCTTCTTCCCCGCAAAAATGCTGCCAGGCCAGCCAGAGCAGGTAACAGGCCCCGAGAAACTGAGCGGGCGGATACTCCACCAGCCAAACCGCTGCAAACACAATGGCGATGCGAAAACCATAGGCACCGATAATGCCCCAGCGCAAAGCGCGATTTTGTTGCTGAGGAGTGGGCAAATGCTTGACCAAAGCCGCCAGGGCAACGGCGTTATCGGCGGAGAGGGCCGCTTCCAAAAACACCAGAGCCACCACCAAAAAGAGATCTGTCCAAGTGAAGGACTGAATTATCCCTTGAACAAAAGCCACAGTGGTATCTATTGCCTCAATTGACATAGCAGCAAGCTTCATGTAACCCGGTAAAAAATCGTTCGTTCAGTGCAGCTAACCCCAGACCGCTATCCCAGATCTATCGACAACCCCTTCCAGGAGATTTTTAGGGTCGTTGTCGTTGAGGAAGCGCCCCAAAGACACCTGACAAAAGATACCTGGAGAAGGGATCCATCCCTCAATTCTTGGCAACAGCCTCCCAGCGGAGAAATCCAAAACCCCAGCATGGCCCGAGTATAGCTTGTCCGGCTCAGGATCGTTTTACATTTCTTAACCTTCTCCTCCCTCAGGGGGGGCAGGCGAAGGCAATCGCGCCGCCAGCCGTTGTCCACAGCGTAGGATCTGGCCTGCCAAAATGGCCGCCCCAAAGCCGTTGTCGATGTTCACCACTCCCACCCCCGCTGCACAAGAGTTAAGCATGGTCAGCAGGGCGGCCAAGCCCTGAAAACTGGCCCCGTAGCCGATGCTGGTGGGCACGGCGATTACCGGACAGTCCGCCAGGCCGGCTACCACGCTGGCCAAGGCCCCTTCCATGCCCGCCACCACGATCAGCACATCGGCTTCCAGGGCGGCGCGGTGGTGCAACAGGCGATGGATCCCGGCCACCCCCACATCCCAGAGGCGCTTGACCGCAAACCCGCAAAGCTCGGCGGTGAGAGCGGCCTCTTCGGCCACCGGCACATCGGCGGTGCCGGCGGAGATCACGCTAATCTGGCCGGGACGGCGGATGGTCTGCTGGGCCGGGATCCAGCACAGGCGGGCCACCTCGGAATACTGGGCCTGGGGCAAGCGGCAGCGGATCTGAGCGTACACCTGGGCCTCAACGCGGGTGGCCAAAGCCAGGGATCCCTGCCGGTGCAGCCGTTCCAGGATCTGGGCGATCTGCTCAGGGGTTTTGCCCGGCCCCCATACCGCTTCGGGAAAGCCGGTGCGTAAAGGACGGTGGTGATCCACATGGGCAAAGTCTCCCACCCTCTCGAAGGGCAAAAAGCGACAGGCTTGCAGGGCTTGCTCGGCAGAGAGCTGCCCTTGGGCCACCGCTTGGAACAGTTCCCACAAGGTTTGGGTTGGGTCGGGCATAGCAAGGGGATTGAGTAGCTCTACTGGGCCAAAGACCCGCGCGGGAAAAACAACACCGGATGCCAACTTTGCCGCAGGATCTCGCCGGTGAGGCTGCGAACCGACCACTCCCAAAAGCTGCCCACCCGCGGAGAGGCGGTGGCGATGGCAGTTACGTCCTCGGCAGCAGCGGTGGCCAGGATCTCCTGCAGCGGCGATCCCACCCGTACCAGAGCCCGCACCTGCAGCGGCTGCACCTGCTCGTTCAACGGCCCGACTACCTGAGCCAAATCGGCCTCAGCCTTGCGTTTGAGCACCTCCACCGGCGTTCCCTGGTTGCGGCGGGCGCCGGGATCCACCACATAGAGCAGGGTAACCGATTGGCACTGGGAAGTCCCCGGCAGCAGTTGGCCGAGACGGCTGAGCAGTTGCCGGCGCGGCTCCTCAAAGTCAAAAGGCACCAGGAGAGAGCGAAATAGGTGGCGGCTGCGCAGGCGCAGCTCCTCGAGGGTAAAGACGGCCAGCAGTTGCGGGCGCATCACCAGCAGGGGGATGTTCAACCTAGGCAGCAGCTCCACGGTGGTGCTGCCAAACAGTTTTTCGGTGAGCAGGTTGTGGATCCCCATGCCGGTGATCAGCAGGTCGGAGCTGTAAGTTTGGATCCCTTTTAAAATCAGATCCACCGGCTGGCCCACCTGCACCAAAACCTTAGCCTCCAGCCCCTCCGGAATGGTGCCCAAAAGCTGGCGAAACTGGGCTTTCTTGGTTTCTATTTTGGGGGTGGGGTCTTCGGGAAGGCCGATATCGTCATCTTTCCAAATCAGGCTGTGCAAGAAAACAAGGCGTTGAATGCCGTTGCTGTGTAGGGCATCTAAGCACTTGCCAAACCTTTGCAGGCCATCTTGGCAATCG
Organism: Synechococcus sp. H55.2; assembly: GCF_047462495.1. Taxonomy (NCBI): domain Bacteria; kingdom Bacillati; phylum Cyanobacteriota; class Cyanophyceae; order Synechococcales; family Synechococcaceae; genus Synechococcus; species Synechococcus sp. H55.2. The sequence continues at coordinate 13,336 of NZ_JANSJH010000016.1, forward strand.
GTTGCAATTAAAACGTTTTTAAACATGAGGGGATAAAAAGGGCAGTGGCCAAGCTCGGCTGAAGCTGTCAGCTATCCTAAGCTAACACCCCCCTGCCTTGCTCTTGGAATTGCCGGAGGAACCAGGCACCAGCGGGTTTGCCTTTAGCGATAGGGATCCGCCAGGTTGCGAAACTGGGTGTACTGGCTTTCAAACAAAAGGCGCACGGTGCCGGTGGGACCGTTGCGATGTTTGGCGATGATCACCTCGGCAATGCCGCGATCGCTGGTGTTGGGATCGTAGTACTCCGGGCGGTAGATCATCATCACCACATCGGCGTCCTGCTCGATGCTGTTGTGCACCAGCAGGCCGTTGGCCACAAAGTTGTGGTGGCGGGGCATTTCGATGTCGTAAACCGGCTGGGGCTCCCCCGGCTCGCTAATCGACACCACCGGATCCCAGATCAACCCTTCCTGTACCACCACCGCCACCTCCTCTTCCAGTTGCAGCTCGTCGAGGGGTTTCCATCCCTCTGACGTCAAGAAAGGATGGTTGCCGGTGGCGTGAATGGAGAAGTTGAGGCGGGTTTTCAAAAGACAGGTGGGCTGCCGGCCACTGCAAAACACCTTCACCGGCTGTTGGGGCACCAGGCGCCCGCGCCCGTTGAGGCTGAGCAGGCGGGGCAGTTCTGCTGAGGCTGGCAGGGCCGCCAGTTGTTCCAGCCGCCAGAGCTTGCCCCGATCCACGTCCATCACCTGGGTATCCCCCGCCAGGCAGCCGGATTCCCGCAAATCCGCCAGTTGCGGACGCTTATCAGAGCGCGACTCCACTGCCCGGCTGAGCTGAGAGAGCACCAGCACCGGCACCATCAGCTCTTTGGCCAGCGCCTTGAGGCCGCGGGTGATGCGCGACAGCTCCTGTACTCGGTTGTCGGCGGCGGATGCCTGCATCAGTTGCAAGTAGTCGATCAACACCAGCCCCAACGTTCCTCCTTGCTCCGCCTGCAAGCGCCGCGCCTTAGAGCGAATCTCCGTAACGGTGCAATCGGGAGTGTCGTCGATAAACAGGGGCAGTTGCGACAAAAAGCCAATCGCCTGCCCCAGACGCTGCCACTCGTGCTCGCTGATGCGCCCCGCGCGCAGGCGGCTGCTGTCGATGCGGGCCTCGCTGGCCAAAAGCCGCTGCACCAGTTGCTCCCGCGACATCTCTAGACTGAAAATGGCCACCGGCTGCCTGACGTAGGCGGCCACATTTTGGGCAATGTTAAGGGCCAAGCTGGTTTTCCCCATCGAGGGGCGACCGGCCAGGATCACCAGATCCGAGCGTTGCAGGCCCTGGGTCAGGTTGTCGAGGTCGATGAATTTGGTCGGGATCCCAGGGATCTGAGCCCCGCTCTGGAACTTCTCCTCCAGATCCGAGAAGATGTTCACCAAAACCTCAGAAGCAGGGATGAGGCTGCGCTGCACTCGCTCTTGGGTGAGGCCAAACACCTGCTGCTCCGCCTGATCCATCACCTGAGACAGGGGCTGGCTGGTGTCGTAGGCCAGACGAGCCAGGGTATTGCTCACCTGGATCAACTGGCGGCGCATGTACTTGTCCACCACCAGGCGGGCGTACTGGTCGATGTTGACGCTGCTAACCGTTTGCTCCAGCAGACGACGAATTGCCCCTGTCCCCCCCACCCGCTCCAGAAGGTGGTGATCCGCCAGCCAGGCAGAAACCGTCATCAGATCGGTGGGTTGGCCTTGGCTGTGCAGATGCAGGGCAGCCCGGTAAATCTCCTGGTGGGCCGAGAGGTAAAACATCTCGGGACGCAGGAACTCCACCACCCGCGCCAATGCCTCGGGATCGAGAAGAATAGCCCCCAGGATCTCCTCCTCAGCCTCTATGTTTTGAGGCGGAAGCCGATCCCCACCCGTCAAGTCGTAATCGCTAATCACCACAAGCCAGGATAGAAAAACCAACCCAGCCTCTCGGCCATACGCCTCAGAGCAACGGGCTCAGTGAGCATACCCGCCGGCCACAGAGCCTCTCTCCGCGGATCCCTGCTCTCAGTCAGGCGTGACCTGAATGCGCAGCGTAGCCGTTACTTCGGGGTGTAACTTGACCTGCACGGGGTAAACCCCGGTTTTTCTGATTTCTTCATTAAGCAGGATGTTGCGGCGATCGATATCGAGGCCGCTGGTAGCCAGCACCACCTCGGCAATGTCGCTGGTGGTCACCTGTCCGAAAAGCAGATCGTTTTCGCCTACCTTCTTGCGGATGACAAAGCGACCGATGGTCTCCAAAGCCTTTTTGTAGTTTTCCGCCTGCTGCTTCTCCGCCAATTTGCGGGCAGCTTCCTGCTCCCGGCGCATCTGCTGCTCCTTGAGAAGCCCAGGTGTAAGCCGCACCGCCATCTGCCGCGGGAAAAGGTAGTTGCGGGCATAGCCAGGCTTGACGCTCACCACCTCTCCGGGGCTGCCCAAGCCAGGGATCGCCTGGCGCAGCACAACTTGCACATTGCGTTTAGACATGGAGGAAAGCACTGATTTTCTCGACAGCCTTTCATTCTAAGCATTTGCCAAGCTGATGTCAGCCCAAAGAGCTCGGAAAACTCAGCCGGCCCCAGAGCCCAGCCGTAGGCCCTTGAATCCGGGGGTCTTCACGCCGCGTTTCTTCGATCGATGGTGTTCTCCGCTGCAAGGGATCCCTGGAAAGAGCGACAAGGGGGGCTAGCTGTAGTCAGAAATAACCTGATTTTAACCTCGCGTTAACCAAAAAGGATGAACGTTATATTACATTAACGACAAGAACCAGAGTGGCAAGGATCTTTAACAGGATCCCTTGTTTTTTGAGATCAGCCCGGCTTGAGCAGGTTCTGAGGTTAGAGCACTCAGAGTTGGATCGAGACACCATCTTCATCTGGGAGATTTCTGTATGTTGATGCTGCGCTCCTTGGGACGTCGTTCTTTCCTGAAGTCTGTCTCTGCCACTGTTGCTGGGTTTGCGGCCAGCCAGGCAAATTGGCAGCGGGTATTTGCTCAGCAGACCGTAACCATCAACGGCGCTGGAGCTACTTTCCCGGCTCCCATCTACCAAACTTGGGCTCAGGAATTTGGCAAGAAAAACCCCAACATCCAAGTCAACTATCAGTCGGTGGGGAGCGGTGCCGGACGGCGGCAATTTGTGGCTCGCACTGTCGATTTCGGCGCCAGCGACAGTGTGCCCCGTCCCGAAGAGATCAGCCAGATCGAGAGTGAAGCCAACCCTCCCAAGGGCATGGTGGCCGTGCCGATGGTGGGGGGGGCAGTGGTGCCAGCTTATAACATCCCCGGCGTGGGCCCCGAAATTCGCCTCTCTCGCCTGGCGCTGGTGAATATCTTCTTGGGCAAAATTAAGAACTGGAACGATCCGCTGCTGGCCGGCCTTAATCCAGGGGTGACTCTCCCGGATTTGCCGATTACCGTTGTGCACCGCTCCGACGGCAGCGGCACCACCGACATCTTTACCACCCACCTCAACGCCATTAGCCCGGAATGGCGGCAAAAAGTGGGTCGTGGCTCTTCCGTGAACTGGCCAACCGGGGTGGGAGCTCGCGGTAACGAAGGCGTTTCCGAGCAGATTAAGCAGATCCCTGGCGCGATCGGCTATGTAGAGTTCGGCTTCGCCAAGCTCAACAACCTGAACATCGCTCGCCTGGAAAACCGGTCGGGCAAGTTCGTCACCCCCAAAGTTGAGACGGAGCAGGCAGCGCTGGCCAAAATCAAGCTCGACGAGCGGCTGTTGGGGGTTGACCCGGATCCCGCCGGGGAAGACTCCTACCCCATTGTGGGCTACACGTGGATCTTGGCCTACAAAGTCTACCCCAAAGCTGAAACCTCCAAAGCTGTCAAGGAGTTTCTCCGCTACGGCCTCACGGAAGGGCAATCCTTCGCGGAGCCGCTGGGCTATGTGCCTTTGCCGGAAGAAACGCGGCAGAAAGCTCTGGCTGCTCTGGAAAACATCACTCCGTAGAAGTTTGTACCCCCCACCCGGCAGATGACTACTACTTTTTCGGAGAGCAGTTCTCTATTTCGGCCCCGGCCCGTCTTCCAGCGCCGGCGCGACTGGTTGTTCATCTGGGCAACGCGGATTGCCGTCTTTTTCTCGGCTTTGCTGCTGTTGTGGATTGCCCTGGAGATTGGGATTCAGTCGCTACCTGCCATTCAGAAGTTCGGGCTGGGCTTTCTCTGGGGCACCACCTGGGATCCTGTTGAGAACAACTACGGCGCTTGGCCCCAGATCTACGGCACCCTGGTGACTTCTCTGATTGCCCTGATCGTGGGCGTTCCTTTTAGCTTCGGCATCTCCATCTTTTTGAGCGAGGACTTTTTGCCCAAGTCTTTGCGCACAGTCTTGATCATCGTGGTGGAGCTGCTGGCAGCCATTCCCAGCGTGGTCTACGGCATTTGGGGGTTGTTTATCTTCATTCCCTTCTTTCGCCCGATTCAGATGTTCTTGTTCCAGAACTTCAGGTGGTTGCCCATTTTCAGTACGCCACCGGTGGGGCCGGGGATGCTGACGGCAGGGGTTGTCTTGGGGATCATGATCATCCCCATCATCACTGCCATTGCCAGGGAAGTGCTGGTGGCCGTTCCGCCGGAGTTGCGGGCGGCTGCCTATGCGATGGGGGCCACTCGCTGGGAAGCCATCTTTGGTGTTGTGCTGCCGGCGGCCATTGGCGGCATGCTGGGGTCGGTGGTTTTGGGTTTGGGACGTGCCTTGGGGGAGACGATGGCAGTGGCGATGTTGATCGGCAATGCCCGCGGTATTAGCGTCTCGCTCCTGGCTCCTGCCAGCAACATCCCGGCCCTGTTGGCCAACGAGTTTGCAGAAGCAGGCCCTGAGCAGGTGGCAGCGCTCATGTATGTGGCCTTGATTTTGTTGGCCATCACTCTGGTAGTTAACATTGCGGCGGAGCTGATGATACGCCGTGTCAAGTTCGCGTTGACAGCTTCGCGGGAGTAGAGGAACATGACGACGCAAGTTCAGGCGGTAGAGCAAGGCAATTTGTTCAAGCGCAGAGCAAAGTCCTGGCGGCGCGTCTTCTTGGATGTAGGAATGACAGCGCTGACAGTTTTCTCCAGCATCTTTGCCATTTTCGTGCTGGTTCTCATCCTCTACTACGTTTTCACCAGAGGCATCGAGCGCTTGAACTGGCAAGCGCTGACCCAACTTCCCCCTCCTCCCGGCGATCAGGTGGGGGGATTTGGCAATGCGGTGCTGGGGACGGTTATTGTGGTGTCGATTGCTATCGCCATCACCTTCCCCATCGGACTGTTTGCTGCCATCTATCTCTCGGAGTTTGGCCAAAACAGCCCCACAGCTTCCTTTCTGCGCTTCATCATCAAGGTGTTGACGGGGGTTCCCTCTATCATTGCCGGGGTGTTTGCCTACGGGGTGCTGGTGCTCTCCACCAAGACCTTCTCCGCCCTTTCCGGCGGGATGGCTCTATCGGTGTTGACTCTGCCCATCATTATCTTGTCTTGTGAAGAGGCGCTGCGCCTGGTGCCGGCAGATACGCGGGCTGCTGCCTATGCGTTGGGAGCTTCGCGGGTACAGACGGTGTTTCGCGTGGTGTTGCCGGCAGCTCTGCCGGTGATCCTGACGGGGGTGACGTTGGCCATTGCCCGCGCTGCGGGTGAGACAGCGCCTCTGATCTTCACTGCTTTGTTTAGCTTCCTCTGGCCCAGCGGTCTGTTAAAGCCAGTAGCCTCACTGGCTGTGTTGATCTACAACTTTGCCCTCGTTCCTTTTGAAAACCAGCAGAAGATCGCCTGGGGAGGGGCTTTGGCTCTGGTGATTTTGGTGTTGATCACCACAGTCAGTTTCCGGCTCATCGTCAGTCGTCGGCAGGAAACCATCACCATCTAATCCCTCTCACCTGTTGCTTTAACCCAATCTAGGCTTTGCAGTGACGTTATCTCCTTCGGTACTCCTATGCGCTCTCCACTCTCTGACAAGTCCGGCTCTCCTGAGAAATCCACCCGTTTGGAGGTTGAACTAGAGACGCGGGATTTGAGCGTCTACTACGGCTCCCACCTAGCGGTTAAGCAGGTTTCCCTGAAGATCCCGAAAAATCACATCACAGCCTTCATTGGCCCCTCAGGCTGCGGCAAGAGCACCATCTTGCGCTGCTTCAACCGCATGAACGATCTCATCCCGGGAGCAAGGGTAGAAGGCTCGGTCATTTTTCACGGAAAAAATATCTACGACCCCGATGTGGATCCCTCTGAGGTGCGCCGGCGGGTTGGCCTGGTGTTTCAGAAGCCCAACCCCTTCCCCAAATCTATCTACGACAATATAGCCTTTGGGCCACGGATCAACGGCTATCAGGGGGATCTGGACGAGCTGGTGGAGCGTGCGTTGCGCCAGGCCGTTCTCTGGGATGAGGTGAAAGATAAGTTAAAGCTGAGCGGTCTTTCCCTCTCCGGCGGACAACAGCAGCGCCTCTGCATTGCTCGCACCTTGGCCATTCAGCCGGAAGTGATCCTGATGGACGAGCCCTGCGCCTCGCTGGATCCGATCTCCACGCTGCGCATTGAGGAGCTGCTTAAGGAATTGGGGCGTCGCTACACGATCATCATCGTCACCCACAACATGCAGCAGGCGGCGCGGGTCTCTGACTTTACGGCTTTCTTTAACACCGAGGTGGACGACGAAGGGGTTCGCTACGGACGCATGGTGGAGTTCGACCGCACCGAGAAGATCTTCAACTCTCCCGTCAATCGCGAGACGGAAGAATACGTGAGCGGACGCTTTGGCTAATCCCTCGCCAATTTCTGCTGGCGCCAAGCCAGATCTGGTCGAGAGGGATCCCGCTCTCCTATCCTGAGAAATTGGAAAATCGGGTAGGAGCTGTTAACAGCAGTAGTGAGATGGCCGAGCGGGTGCGCCTGGATAGCTGGTTGGTGGAGCGGGGATATTTCTCTTCCCGCCAGCAGGCCCAGCGCGCCATCCTCGCAGGCGAAGTTCTCCTCAATGGGGTGCGGGCGGAGAAGGCTGGAGCCTGGGTGAGCGGGGATCCCGTAATCCACATCCAGTGTAAGCCTGCTTTTGTCTCGCGAGGGGGAGAAAAGCTGCAGGGGGCGCTGCAAACCTTCTCTGTTCAGGTGCAGGGCCGTATTTGTTTGGATGCGGGCATCTCCACGGGGGGCTTTACCGATTGCCTACTCAAACAGGGGGCCCAGCGGGTCTATGGGGTGGATGTGGGCTATGGGCAGTTGGCCTGGTCTTTGCGAACCGACCCGCGGGTGATCCTCAAAGAACGAACCAACTTGCGCCACCTGCAGCCGGCCGATCTCTACGGAACCGAGGTGCCCACCCCAAGCTGGGCGGATCTGGCGGTGGTGGATCTCTCTTTTATTTCCCTAACCAAGGTGTTAGATCCTTTGTGGAAGCTGTTGCGGTCGCCGCGGGAGGCTCTGCTGCTGGTCAAGCCCCAGTTTGAGGCGGGCCGAGGCCAGGTGGGCAAAAAGGGAGTCGTGCGGGATCCGGCCATCCATGCCCGCGTGCTGCAGACGGTGATGCAGGCGGCAGTGGCCCGCGGCTGGCAGGTGCAGGGCTATACCTGGTCGCCCATCACCGGCCCTGCCGGCAACATCGAGTACTGGCTCTGGCTGGCGGAAGGAGAAGGGATCCCTCTCCCCGACACCGGTGCGCTACAACAGATGGGCGAACAGGCAAGAATAGCCTTGCACCCATAAAGCGGCACATTTGTCAATACGTCATTATGCTCAATTGAGAACGATGAGCGCAGCCATTGAAGAATTGTTTCAGGAAGGGATCCGGCGCTACGAGGCGGGGGAAGCAGCCAAGACGCTGATCCCTTCCTTTGAGGCTATCTGTAAGGGATCCCCGAAGGCGGCAGCAGCCTGGACTTGCCTGTCTTGGCTCTATCTTTTGGAGGGGCAAGCGGAAAAAGCCCTGAAAGCCGCCCAAACTGCCGTGAAGCTGGATCCGGTGGACGCCCAGCCGCGGGTGAACTTGACTTTGGCGATGCTGGAGCTGAAAAAAACGGGGGTACGCCAGCAGGTGGAGACCATCAAGCAAATCTTGGCGCGGGATCCCGAGCAGATCGAGGGGGTCAAATCCAACTTGGCAGAGGGAGGGAAGCGCCGTCCCGCTTGGCCTCACCTGAGCAAGATGCACCAGTGGCTATTTGAAGAAAATTAGGCAGGCTTGACCCAATTTTGCAACAAGAATTTAGAAAAATCTAGAGCTTGTCAATTTAATCTGCAACTTTTAACAATATTCTCATAGAGTTGGTGCTAGACTTCTCTTACCAAATCGCAAGACGGTATTTATTCACCGCTGTGAGCTAGCTTGCATCACACCCAAGCCTATGGATTGGTTGGGCTTTGAGGAGATGCGAGGGGTTTGGTGCATCCTAGTTCTGTTTGATGTGACACTTCTTGCACTGACTTGCATTGAAATTGAGTCCTGCTTTTGATTTTTTGGCTGTAAATTGGAGGAACTTTAAGATGAACCGTCAGACTGTTTGGGTTAAAGGCGAGACCCGCAACCACCAGGGCCACTTCATCCCTCAATCCGAATATACGTTGGTCGATGTTGACCAAAATGGCTGGGCGCTGATCTGTGTTGACAATGCCCGCTGCTATTATGTGGATCCCGAGCAACTCCGCTTTGAGGCGGGATGAGGTCTGCTGCTGCCCATTGAGAGCTTGCTGACGAGGGTTTCCTAGGAGAGCAGCATCCTCCCCATGCCTTTGGGCGTGGGGTTTTTGTCTCTTTATCAATTTATCAATACATAGGGTCTGGTTGGTCGCAGACCCTTTTGCCTCCACTCAGAGAAATCACAAAAGCTACGACGAACTGCGCTCACGCATGGCTTCGGCCAGCAATTGGGCCACCTCGGGGCGGGAGAACTCGGGCGGGGGGATCTCGCCGCGGCGCAGCATTTCCCGCACCTTGGTGCCCGACAGGTGGATGCGCTGGTGGGGCTGGCTAGGGCTGGTCTTGGCCGTGGCCATGGTGCCGGTGACGGTGCAATAGAAGGCGTGTTCAAACTTGAGGGGGATGATGCCCAGTTCCTCAGGACGGAACTCATCGAAAATGTGCTGGGCATCGTAGGGGCCGTAGTAATTCCCCACCCCGGCATGATCCCGGCCCACAATGAAATGGGTGCAGCCGTAGTTTTTGCGAATGAGGGCGTGGAAGATGGCTTCCCGCGGGCCGGCATAGCGCATGGCCGCAGGGTTGATGGCCAAAATGACCCGCTCCTTGGGGTAGTACTTTTCAATCAGCACCTCATAGCAGCGCATGCGCACCTCGGCGGGAATGTCGTCGCTTTTGGTGGCCCCCACCAGCGGGTGGAGAAACAGCCCGTCCACGATTTCCAGCGCGCACTTCTGGATGTACTCGTGGGCGCGGTGGATGGGGTTGCGGGTTTGAAAGCCGACAATCGTTTTCCAGCCTCTTTCCCGAAACAGTTGCCGCGACTGAGCCGGGTCGATCTGGTAGGCCGGGAAAAGGGGATGGGGATCCCGCTGGAAGAGAGTTACAGGGCCAGCCAAATAGACGGATCCCTGTTCGTAGAGCACCTTCACCCCCGGATGCTGCTCATCGGTGGTGCGGTAGACCTGCTGCGCTTCGCGGGTTTTGTCGTAGGTGAACTTCTCGGTCAATTCCAACAGGCCCAAGAGCCTGCCCTCGCCGTTGGCCAGGGCAATGGTCTGCCCTTCCTTGAGATCGGCGGCTATCTCGGCAGCAACCGGCAGCGTCACCGGCAGCGACCAAGCCAGGCCATTGGCCAGATGCATCGTCTCCAGAACCGACTGGTAATCTGCCCGCCCCATGAAGCCGGTGAGCGGGCTAAAGCCCCCAATGGCGATCATCTCCAGATCCGACTGAGCCCGCTCGTCGAGGTAGAGGATGGGGCAGTGTTCAGCTTTGGAGCGCAGCTCTTGTGCCTGCTCGGGCGGGGCAATGCGGTTAACCAAAGTGCCCCCATGGGGCGGAATGGCATCGCAAGAAACAGTCATCTTCGCCTGGGATGAAGTCATAGCGTGAAGACCAGAACGGCAACCGAGCAGACAGGGATCCCTAACCCTACACCCTTCTTTCCTCGGGTGCAATCCAGGATAGTACCCACTGCCTAGTCCAGCATGTAGGGCGGCATATCTTCGTCGGTGGGCGACACATTGTCGAAGATGGGCCGATTCATGATCTTCTTCTGCGCCTGCAGCGGGGAAGCGGAGGGTTGGGGCCTAGCCGGGAGTGGAGCTTGTCCTCGGCGGCTTTGCAGTTCCTGAATGGTCTTGGCCCGCTCGTCTGCCACCGCCTGCAACTGGGCCAGCGCCTTCTGCAATTCGTCCCGATGGGCAGTGACTTGCTCAAGCTGAGCTTGCAAGGCAGAGACTTTGTTTTGGTAGTCCTGCAAGCGTTGTTGAGCTTCGGCCAGTTGGCTTTTGAGAGTTGCAATTTCTGGCGATTCTGGGGCTGGTTCTGTAGGAGACTGAGAAGACATCGTTGTCGGCTCCTCGCCCGTGGGAGTAGATTCTGCAGAGGTGGGCTCTGAACTGGTTTTAGCACTGGCCTTACGCCGAGTGCGGGAAGTTTCTCCTGAAGAAGGAAAGAGGCTACGGTCCGATCCAGTCACAAGAGCACCTCATGTTCGACAAACTGCACCAATCGCTGACACACCACCGAGCCAGGCCGATAGTCCATGACCGTCAAGCCGTAGTCAAAAGCGGTGCGCAAATCGCTGCTATCTGGAATGGTAACGGGTGAAAGCACATCCGCAAAAATCTGTTGCGCTTGCACATACAATTGCCCGGTATGGGATCCCGACCAGATGCCCCCCGGCAAGTAGCGGTCGTCCAGCATGGTCAAGACAGCACGGGCCTGGCTCAACTGACCTTTCAGGGTCTCAATGTAGCGTAGGGTCACCTCTGTACAGGAGAAATCGGCGCGGTTGAGCCGGGTCGGGATCAACACCCGCTGGGCTGCCCGCAGGGCGTTGGCCGTGAGGGCATTCAGTTCCCCCGGCGTATCGAGAAAGATAAAATCGTAATCCGGCAGCAAGGGATCCAACTGGTGCTGCAACAGGTGTTGCCCTGCATCGCCGGCAGCCGCCAATTGGGCCGCCACTTCCGCCATGGTGCTGTGGGAGGGCGCCACATCCACCCCCTTGTCGGTGCAATAGATCACCTCTTCCAAAGAGCATCGATGCTGCGGGTGCAAGCTGGCCCAGACTGTTTCCTCGGGGGGCAGGGATCCCACCTCTTCCAGGTAAAAGCTGCTGGCGGTGGCCTGGGAGGTGAGATCGATGAGCAGAACTCGGTAGCCCCGTTGAGCCGTTAACTGGGCCGCGTGGACGCAGAGGGTGGACTTGCCGGTGCCCCCTTT
>NZ_JANSJH010000016.1:24805-34887 GCF_047462495.1 Synechococcus sp. H55.2
AGCAACTGCATCAATTCCGATATCGACAAAATCTACGTCCTCACCCAGTTCAACTCCGCCTCTCTCAACCGCCACATCGTCAACACCTACCGCATGTCTCCCTTCACAGGCGGCTTTGTGGATATTTTAGCGGCCCAACAAACGCCCGATAACCCGGATTGGTTTCAGGGCACCGCCGATGCTGTGCGCCAATATCTCTGGCTGATGGACTCTTGGAAGCCACGGGACTTCCTCATCCTGTCTGGGGATCACCTCTACCGCATGGACTACCGCCCCTTCATCCACCATCACCGGCAGACCGGAGCCGATGTGACGCTGGCGGTGCTCCCCTGCGAAGAAAAAGTGGCCTCAGGTTTTGGCCTGCTCAAGATCGGCGAGAACGGTCGCATTGTCGATTTCAAGGAAAAGCCGCAGGGGGAGCTGCTGCAAGCCTGTCAGGTGGATACCCAAGCCCTCGGCCTTAGCCCGGAAGAGGCCAAGGCCAAGCCCTACATCGCCTCGATGGGCATTTATGTATTCCGGCGGGAAGCCCTCATCGAGATGCTGCAGGTGAAGGAGCACACCGACTTCGGCAAAGAGGTGCTGCCGGCAGCCATTGGCAAATACCATCTGCAGGCTTACCTCTTCAAGGGCTATTGGGAAGACATCGGCACCATCGAGGCTTTTTATCGGGCCAACCTGGCGCTGGTGCAGCAGCCCAACCCGCCTTTTAGCTTCTTTGACAGCGAAATGCCCATCTACACCCGCCCGCGCTTTTTGCCCCCCAACAAGATTCTCGATTCCCACATCGTCAATTCCATCATCGCCGACGGCTGTATCATCAAAAATGCCCAAATTCGCAATTCCATCATCGGCATTCGCAGCCGCCTGGAAGCCAACACCATCATAGAAAACACCCTGGTCATGGGGGCCGATTACTACGAGTCGGCAGAAGAGCGCCAGGCCAAGCTGGAGGCCGGGATCCCACCGGTGGGCATCGGGGCCAACTCCCACATTGTCAACGCCATCGTGGACAAGAACGCCCGCATCGGGCGCAACGTCCGCATCCTCAACAAGGATCACGTCAGCGAAGCGCAGCGGGAAGAGGAAGGGATCTGGATCAGCAACGGCATCGTCACCATCATCAAGGACTCGGTGATCCCGGACAACACCGTCATTTGATCGGGGGAGGTCGGCTCTGGCCAAGAACCTGGCTGGCGAGCGCTGAGGAGGTGCTGTTAAGCAAGATGAAGAGGAATCAAGAGGCTTTTGCCGTTACAATAGATTACGATAACTATTGAGAGCTTTAAAAACAGATTGTGAGATCCCTTGAGCGTGCTGAATAGGATTTCCTCGATTGCCGACCTAGAAGTTTACGATCCGCAATTTATTGCTCGTTACTACCGCTGGCGCCTGCCGCAGGTGATCGGTCGGGCGCTGGCCATTCTCTGGCCCTTTCTCTGGTTTGTCCTCTGTCTGCGCTGGGATCGCCTGTGGGGGCAGACGGAGCGCAATGTGGCGGAGCGCTCGGCCCAGTTGCGCAAGCTGCTCACCGACCTGGGGCCCACCTTCATCAAGGTGGGGCAGGCCCTCTCGACGCGACCGGACTTGGTGCGCAAAGACTACTTGGAAGAGCTGACCAAGCTGCAGGATCAACTGCCCAGCTTTCCTTCCCAGGAGGCGTTTGCCCGCATCGAGTCAGAGTTGGGCCGTCCGATTAGCGAAATTTACGCCCAGATCTCTTCCGAGCCGGTGGCCGCGGCCAGCCTAGGCCAGGTTTACAAAGCGCAACTGCACAGTGGCGAATGGGTGGCGGTCAAGGTGCAGCGGCCCCACCTGCGGGAGCGGCTGAGCCTAGATCTGTACCTCATCCGCTGGGCCTCCACCTGGCTGGGTTCCTGGCTGCCCCTGAACCTGGGCAACACCTTGACGGCGGTGGTGGATGAGTTTGGTTACAAGCTTTTTGAGGAGATCGACTACCTGAACGAAGGGCAAAACTGCGAGCGCTTTGCCGAATACTTTCGCGGCGATCCCGATGTGTATGTGCCGCGCATCTTTTGGGCCTACAGCACCCGCCGGGTGTTGACCCTGGAGTGGATCGACGGCATCAAGCTCACCGATGTGGAGCGGATTCGAGCCGCCAACTTGGAGGTCAGACAACTGGTGCGCATTGGCGTGGTGGCTGGCCTGAAGCAGTTGCTGGAATACGGCTTTTTCCACGCCGATCCCCATCCGGGCAACCTGTTTGCCCTGGCCGATGGCCGCCTGGCCTATATCGACTTCGGCATGATGGACCAGCTCACCGAAGAAATGAAGGAATATCTGGTGGACGCGCTGGTTCACCTGGTGGATCGCGACTACAACGCCTTAATCGACGATTTTATTCATCTGGGCTTTTTACAGCCGGATGTCAACCGCCAAGAGCTGATCCCTGCTTTGGAGACGGTGCTGGCGGATGTGTTGAACCAGGAGGTGGGCAACTTCAACTTCAAAACCGCCACCGACCAGTTCTCCGATTTGATGTACCGCTACCCCTTTCAGGTACCCTCCCACTTTGCGTTGGTAATCCGCTCTTTGGTTACTCAAGAAGGGGTGGCTCTTAGCCTCTATCCCCAGTTTCGCATTGTTGGTGTGGCCTATCCCTACGTGGCCAAGCGCCTGCTGACGGATGAGTCACCCCGCATTCGCCAGCGGCTGCTGCAAGTGCTGATTAAAGATGGCAAGTTCCGCTGGAACCGCCTGGAGAATTTGATCCAAATTGCCCGCAGCGATGGGGGGCTGGATTGGATCCCCACTGCCCAAATGGGTTTGCGCTACTTGATGTCGGAAGAGGCCCGCGAGCTGCGCCGCCAGTTGGTGCTTTCGCTTACGGAAGATGACCGCCTTCACTTTGAGGAGCTACAGCGGCTGTGGCATGTGGTCAGCCCCGACTTGTCTCCAACTCACCTCTGGCAGGCGGCACTGGGATCCCTGCCCGGCGATCTGCAACATGCTTTGGCCGAGTTGAGGGAACAGATGCAAGCCCACCTGGAGCGGCTCAGCCACTGGCGACTTCCCCAGCCCTGGCCGAATTTGCTGGCGGGAGTGGGACAGGAAAGGTAGAACAGAAGAAGATAGCTTAAGTTTGGTGAGCTGGACAAAAGCGTGGCAGATCAGAAAGGTGACTTCATTGCCGGTGTGGTAGCCGGCGCTGTGTTGGGCGGGATCATCGGCGGGGTGATCGCCTTTGTGCTGGCCCCCCGACTGAGCAAGGGATCCGCCGAAGGCCAGCGCCGCGATCCCGACCGTCTCAACGGCACCTCTGTCCCTCCTGAGCGGCCGCGCCTCCGAGTCTCGGGTGAGCCGGCTGTGCCCAGCTCCAGCGACTGGAGGGAGTGGGAACAGGAAACAGAGCGGATTGCCCAGGCCCGCCGCACCCTCGAAGCCAAGATTGCCGAGTTGAACGAGGCGATCCAGGCCACCCGCGCACAACTGCTTGTCAAGGAAATATCTTCTAGCGCTGTCGAGGAAAAGCCTTAAGCAGGGGATCCCTGTCCATGCCAAACTAGAGGCGGCACTGGCTTTCTCCCCTGAGGGGTGCCAGTGTTCTCGTCTCTCGGCTGAGTTGCCCTCCTGGATCAGGTCTGCCTCTGCCGACAGCGCTTAAGTTGAGATGAGTTGAAGAGTCGTTCCCTCGCTGTTTCTAACCATGATGCTCAGCCCTTTGTTGCTCCCTTGGACAGACGGCCTCTCTCTGGGGCTGGTCTACGGCAGTGCCGCGTCTTTGCTGTTTCGCTCCCTTTACCAGTTCATCGTCATTTACAATGCCCTGCTGATTGTGCGGATTTTGCTGAGCTGGTTCCCGCAACTGAACTGGTCGAACCCCATCCTGTCGGTGCTCAGCCAGCTCACGGATCCCTATCTCAACCTCTTCCGCGGCCTCATCCCCCCCATCGGCGGCTTGGACTTTTCCCCCTGGTTGGCCTTTATTTTGCTGAGCTTTGCCATGCAGGTGGTGGGCCAGTTTGCCTAATTGCTGTACCACTGTGCAGATCCCTGGCGCTGCCCACTACTGGCTGCTCAATGCCCAGGTTCCCGTCTCGGTGCTCAAAGATGCGGTGCCAGGGGCCATCCCCAACCGGGAGGGCCTGGTGCTATTGGATCTGGAAATTAGGGAGGGGCGAATTGGCCACATCCGAGCGGCAACAGGGATCCCGCCTCAGGGGATCCCGAGTGTAGATCTGAGGCGGGGACAGGTGTGGCCCTGCTTTGTCGATATCCACACCCACCTGGACAAGGGGCACGTGTGGCCGCGCACCCCCAACCCCGACGGCACGTTTGCCGGGGCAATCCGGGCCGAGCAGGAAGACTGGGCCAAAATGGAGCGGGCCTACGCCGGCAGGCACGAAAAACTTTGGCAGGATATCTACCGCCGCTGCGACTTTGGCCTGCGCTGCAGCTATGCCCATGGATCCCAGGCGGTGCGCACCCACCTGGTCTGCAACGGCCCCCACGCCCAGGTGAGTTGGGAGGTGTTTGCCCAGTTGCGGCAAGAGTGGGCGGGCAGACTGGAGCTGCAGGCAGTGACGTTGACCCATTTGGACTTCTTTCTCACGCCGGCAGGGGAGAAGCTGGCGGACAAGGTGGCAGAGCTGGGCGGGATCCTGGGTGGAGTAGCGGCGATGGGGCCGGAGCTGGATGAGCAGTTGGAGCGGGTGTTTGCCCTGGCCCAGGAGCGGGGGCTGGATCTCGACTTCCACACCGACGAGACGGAGGATCCGGGATCCCTCACGTTGAGACACGTGGCAGCAGCAACCTTGCGCCATGAGTTTTCCGGCCAGGTGGTGTGCGGCCATTGCTGCAGTTTGGCGGTGCAGCCGCCGCAGGTGGCCCACCAGACCATGGCCCTGGTCAAAGAGGCGGGGATCGCCGTGGTCAGCCTGCCCATGTGTAACCTCTATTTACAAGACCGCCGCCCCGGCCACACGCCCCGCTGGCGGGGGGTAACGCTGCTCCATGAGCTGAAGGCTTTGGGCGTGCCGGTGATGATAGCCAGTGACAACTGCCGGGATCCTTTCCACGGCTTCGGGGATCACGACGGCCTAGAAGTGTTTCGGGAGGCCACCCGCATCCTGCACCTGGACACCCCCTACGGGGATTGGCCGCAGGCCATCACTGCCACCCCGGCCCGTAGGATGGGCTTGGTAGAGGCCGGGCAAATTGGGGTGGGCCTGTCGGCAGACTTGGTGCTGTTCAAGGGCCGGGGGTTTGACGAGCTGCTTTCCCGACCTCAGCATGACCGAGTAGTGTTGCGCCAAGGTCAGCCTATCGATACCACGCTGCCGGACTACAGCGAACTGGACGATCTCAACGCAGGGGCAGATTGCAGCTCATAGAGTAGGTTGAGCTCCTTACTGCTGCGGATTATCTAAAGATCGCTCTCAAACTCCTGGGTGCAGAACTTCAAGGCTCGGCAGTTTTCTGCTACGGTGCGCCTTACGGTCTCCGGCATGCCTTCCGGTATTTCCGCTTCGATTTCCAGGGTGATTTTGACGGTGGATCCCGGCAGATTGGTCAGGTGCCGGATCACCTCTTCGGCGAGGGTGGCAATATCTCTGTTGATTCGCAAGGGATCGGCAATTTCTACCCTGCCATAGAAGCGCCGGGGCAGCTCAGGAGAGATTGGGGCAAGGGGTTGATTCTTATCCTGTCTACTATCTTTTATGGCTATTACTTCAGCTTGCCCTGACGGGGCATCGGTATCAGGCCGAGGGGGAGGGAAGCTGTGCTCGTTGAGTTGCCGTAGGGCAATTTCTGGCTTGACCAGCAGCCCATTTTCATTGAGGGCGGCGTTGACACTGGTTGACGCTCTCAAGCCAAGATACTTGCCCCTAGCTTCGTCAAAACTTTCAGCGTAGGCAAAGCTTTCCCGCCAGGTTTCTGAGGCAACGCCATCTTGAACAGCCTGTAACAAGACCAACTGATTTTTCAGGCGAGGCAGATAGGGGTACTGGGTCAAGCACTCCCACAGCCGTTTTAAACTCACATGATCTGCCTCCCGCCAGAGAAACTTGTCCAAAACATCCAAGCGCAGGTTGAGGGCAGAATAACTGACCACTAGATCACCTTCACGAACAGCCTTGCGGCTGGCTTGCAAAATGGGAGAGTCTTGTTCTTGCAAGCGAGTTTCTTTCCACTCAATGCCACCCTGGGGATCGGGCTGAGTTGGGATCAAAAGCCACTGGTAGGTTTCCCGTAGACTGATATCAACTGCCCTGTTCGACTCTTCTAGCTTGGTGTTGGCCTGCTTGGTTTGAAAGGCATCGAGGTTGAGGATGTCTTTCTCTTCCTCGATTCCCTTCCACGCCAAATACTGAGCTGTATGGCGTTCCAAGTTTTCCAATTTGGCTTTGTCGGGAGCCAAAAATAGGAGCATGTTTTTGTGGTAGCGAGGGCCGCTGCCGCGGCGCTGCAGAACTTGCTCTGCCCATGCCCGTCCTTCGCTGTTTTGGTTACCTCGGCTGTAGGGATATTGAGGAGAAAGGACGACCAGCCGCACCCCCAAGCTGTCGTCGGGGATGTCGGCGGTAGATTCGGGAGCGATGTGCAGGGCGCCGAATTCGCCTCGGCTTTTGTCGGCTCTGAGACGGCGGAGGAGCTCTTCCCAGATGGAGTGGCGCTCGTTTTGCAAAAGCTGCTCAGCCCGTTCCTGGGCGGTGCGGTTGACGTTGGGCTGGGTGGAAACCCAGTAGCGATTGCCATCCACATAGAGGTAGGTGGCTTGGTCGGAAAGGCGCCGCAAGGCATCGCTAAAAGTGTTTACATGTTCCCCCGGTTGGACACAGCCCAGCTTGATGCGGCGCTCCTCTAGGCCTCGGTTGGCAGCCCGCAGGGTGGGGGCGGATCCCATGTAGATGGTGCGGGCAACCCGGCGACAGGCGGAGTAGCGGCCCAGGTTGGGATGGGCGCCGTCGAGGCTCAGGGGAAGAGAATTGGGCCCATCCACATCTTTTTCGATGACCGGCAGCCAGTTGTCGTCGAGGTAGCGGGTCAGCTCCGACTGCACCTGCTGGTCGTCCATGGGGATGTGGGCGGGCAGGATCAGCAGGCTGCGGTCATCGCGCTGCCAGAGGATATGGATGACTCTGGCCATCAGGCGCAGGACGCCGCGGGTGCGCTGAAACTTGTCCAGCGTTGACCAGTCAGCATAAAGCCGGTCGAACAGTTCGGGGTGGATGGGGTAGGCGGCCTTGAGGCGACGTTCGTAGTCGCTTTCTTTGCACTCGCTGGGGAACTCCTGGCTTTGGCTGCGGTAGAGATCCATAAAGGCTTTGACCACCGCGTCCCGCTGCACAAACAGGTCAGGGTCAAGAATGGGCTGGAACAGGCGACGGCGGACGATTTCAAAGCCTTCTTCAGCACTGGCCGGTCGCCAGGGGGACTCGACTCGCCCGATGGCGTTCTTGAGCCGAACCAGAGCTTCCTTGCCCCGTTCGCCGCCTATTTCGATGTCGGAAGAGGGGACGCTGACCACCAGCAGGGTATCTTTGGCGTTCTTGGCCGATTCGCTCAGGGTCTGGGCAAAGGTAAACTGGGTGTCGAAGGTGCCGCCAGCCAGGTCAGGAGTGTCGTGCAGTTGGCGGGCGTAGGCCACCCATTCGTCGATGAGAACTAGGCAAGGAGCATAGCGGTTAAACAAAACCTTGAGGCTGTCGCCAGGGTTGGTGGAAGTCTCATCGGCCTGCCGCATCAGTTCATAACCCTCAGGCCCGCCCAATTGCCAGGCCAGCTCTCCCCAAAGGGTGCGGATCAGGGGGCGGTTTTGCTGGCTGTGTTCGGGCCGGTAGGGAGGGATCCCGCTGGCCTGGAGCTTGTTCCCCACCAGGACAGCTATTCTGACGTTTTGCGGTGGTCTCTGTAGGCCAACAGCTTGCAAAAGAGGTTCTGTGTCGGGTAGGAGGCCCTCACTCCCTCTCCCGGAAGGGGGGGAGAAAAGGTGGTAGAGGGCGAGCATGGCGTGGGTCTTGCCGCCGCCAAAGTTGGTCTGCAGTTCGATTACCGGATCTCCCCCTTGGCCGCTGAGGCGCCTCAGGGCGTTGATCAAAAGCTGTTGCAGCCCTTTGGTGAGGTAGGTGCGGCGGTAGAACTCGACGGGATCCCGGTACTCAAAGGACGCCGTCCCGCCGGGGCGAGCGGAGTCCTCGCCAAGGTAAACCTCCCAGAGGTCGGCGGCAAATTCGGCCTGTTGGAAGCGGCCAGAGGCCACATCCGGATGAGGGGTAACGATCTCCCGCCAGGGTTTGAGGCCAGTTTGGGGTTGGCCTTCCAGAGAAGCTACAATGGCGCGGCGACTTTCTCGCTTGGCCTGTTCTTCGTAGCGTAGCCGCAGCAGCTCTTGCTTTTGCTTTTCCACCTCGGCTGCTTGGGGAGCGGCAATGGCGCTCAGCAGGCGGGCCACGCTATCGAGGGCGCGGTAGGCGTCGTCAAAACCAAAGGTGCAGGTGTGGGCCCAGGCGTTGCGAGTGTTGCGCAGCTCGCTGACTAGGGTGCGCTCTGCTTGACCCAAGGTTTGCCTGAAGACGGTGTTCCATTGCTCCCACATTAGGGTCAGCAGGGCCGCAACATCTTGCTCGAGGATCTGCTCTGGGCTTTTGAACTTGGGAGAGCTCTGGGGCAAGGTGTCGGCGGCCACGTTCAGCCAGTTCTCGCCATGAAAGGCTTGCATTTCCCGCACGACAAACGGATAAAGCCCCTGTCGGAGAAGATTGAGGGCGCGTCCAACACGTTCGTGGTTGCTGATAGCCATCGGTCAAGGGCTGCAAGAAGGGGCAGGTGGGAAAAGAGGGCAACTCGGGGCAGGCTATTCCCAAACTAAGCTGAGATCGGCGACAAAGCCAGGGAGGACGGGATCCCCTTCCAAGCAGGTGGGCCGCTCCAGGATCTGGGGGAGCTGGCCTGGACGATAGACGTAGACCCGCTGGCTTTCCGGGTCGATCAGCCAGCCCAGCCGGGATCCGTTCTCAAGGTATTCCTGCAGCTTGGCCTGCAGAGTGGCCAAATCATCCGTGGGGGAGCGCAACTCCAAGACAAAATCGGGACACAGGGGGGCAAAGCGGCGCCGCTGCTGGGGGGTAAGCTGCTGCCAGCGCTCCTTGGCAACCCAGGCGGCATCGGGAGAGCGAATGGCCCCGTTGGGCAGGGCAAAGCCCGTGGAGGAGTCGAAGACAAGTCCTAAGCTCGTGCGGCGGTTCCACTGCCAGAGCTGCCCCAGCAGGTCGGCATTGCGAAGCCCGCTCTCACTGCCGACAGGGGCCATGGCCACTAGCTCCCCTTGGGCGGTGCGCTCCAGGCGCAGCTCAGGGTTCTGCCGGCAGAGCTGTTCAAAGACTTCATCGGTCAACTCCAGGCTGGGCTGTAGGTTAAGCGCGATCATGGGCAGGTTCTCTGGGAGCTATTCCCAGACTAGGGTAAGATCCGCAACAAAGCCAGGGAGGACGGGATCCCCTTCCAAGCAGGTGGGCCGCTCCAGGATCTGGGGGAGCTGGCCTGGACGATAGACGTAGACCCGCTGGCTTTCCGGGTCGATCAGCCAGCCCAGCCGGGATCCGTTCTCAAGGTATTCCTGCAGCTTGGCCTGCAGAGTGGCCAAATCATCCGTGGGGGAGCGCAACTCCAAGACAAAATCGGGACACAGGGGGGCAAAGCGGCGCCGCTGCTGGGGGGTAAGCTGCTGCCAGCGCTCCTTGGCAACCCAGGCGGCATCGGGAGAGCGAATGGCCCCGTTGGGCAGGGCAAAGCCCGTGGAGGAGTCGAAGACAAGTCCTAAGCTCGTGCGGCGGTTCCACTGCCAGAGCTGCCCCAGCAGGTCGGCATTGCGAAGCCCGCTCTCACTGCCGACAGGGGCCATGGCCACTAGCTCCCCTTGGGCGGTGCGCTCCAGGCGCAGCTCAGGGTTCTGCCGGCAGAGCTGTTCAAAGACTTCATCGGTCAACTCCAGGCTGGGCCGCAAGTTGAGGGAGATCACGGCTTGAGGGATCCCGTTCAGAGGATTTGAGGGGGCGCTGGCGCTATTGTAGTCTTTTGGATCCCTCACCCCTGGATCCCTCTCCCTGAGGGAGCAGCCC
>NZ_JANSJH010000017.1:0-14962 GCF_047462495.1 Synechococcus sp. H55.2
GTTAAGCCACAAGATCACCCCGACCTAGGGCAAGATGGAGCGGCGCTCCGTCACGCGGTCGCTCTGCTGCTGGCGATCCGGGCTGACGGCCCAAGCCTCGAAGATCAGCTCGGGGACGCCAGGAGGGATCGTCAGGCGGGTGAGGGCTTGCCACTGCCCTTGGTCGTCGCGGGAGAAGTCCAGCAACCAACGGGGCCCATCCACCAAAGAGCGGGTGCGGCCATGCTTCACCCAAAACTTGATCCAAAAAGGAGCTTGATGGGGCGATCCGGCAGGGTCGGCCATGGGGGGCAAGCGCAACACCACATCGAAGTTGTCTCCGGCTCGGAGTTGCTCCGGCACCACCAGTTGAGGAGTGGGACAAAGCGAGTTTGAGGACTCCGTTCCGCTTACGCGACCAGAGCCCTCCGGGATCCCAGCCCGTGCCTGCGTTGGCAGGACGGACTCTAGGCAGGGTGGCTCAGCTTGGGCAGGTGAGGGAGGCAACTCTGCCGTCTCCGCTGGGGACTCCGTCCAAGGGTCGCGAACAGACAGAGGTTGAGCAGATTGCAGGGGATCGTCCTCGGGAGAGGGGGTCTCGCGCTCCCGTCGCAGGGTGGAGTCTTCTTCTGGGGCGCTGTGCTGCCAGATGCGCAACAACTTTTGCAGGGTGCGTTCCGGAGACAGCAAGGTTGGCGTCGGGGCGGGACTGCTGCTTGCAGCTTGGGGGGAGGCTTCCCGCAACTGTGGGATCCCCGAAGAGGAGGCAGGCAGCTCTCCACCTTGGCTTCGGCAGCGGATGGAAAAAGGAATGGTCAAGGGTTGCCGGTTGGGATCCCCCCACGAGGAAGGGGTGAGGCGCAGTTCTCCCTGCAAAGGCTGGAGCCAAGCGTGGCTCGGCAGAGTGATGGGGATGCTGAACACCGCCGTCCGAGCTTCTGCCGGAAATTGGATCAGCCGTTGCCCTTGGAAAATTGGGTTCTCTCCCCCTTCTTGCCAAACCCGTACCCGTAGCTCGCCGCTGCAGCCGATCCGCCCCGTCAACACCAGCACCTCATCGGGGGATCCCTCCAATTCGCTGTGCATCAGGGAAAACAGCTCTGGTGGGACGGCAGCCGCTTTGGTCTGGGCAGAGGGTTCGGGCCCCGTTGGCTGGGCCGCCAAAGGTGCTGCGGGTTCCGGCTGAGCCGAGACGGGCACAACCTGGAAACGCAGGCAGTTGTTCAGCTCTGTCTCACCGAACAGCTCGGCGATCAAATCGGCATCGCGACAGTGCAATTCCCAAAAGCCAGGGGTGAGGTGGGTGGCCGGCAAAATGATGCCGATCCCTTCCTCGTTGGTGCGCACTGAACGGGTTTGGATTTGCGCAGGAGTGGCAGCAGTGGATCCTGGATTCTGTCGGACTTCCACCGTAATGGTGAAGTGGGGCTGGGGGGAACGGGCAACGATGGTGTAGGTGTCCTCTTCTAGAACGGCCCCCTCGGCTGGTACCGGCTGCCACTCTTCTTGGCCGTTGCGCCGCACCCAAAAACTCAACATCGCTCATCACCTCTGGGACGCCAAATACTTCACCAGGTCAGCTTGCAAGAGGGTTTGCTGCTGCCCCGTGGGCAAGTGCTTGAGCTGCACTTCTCCGGCCCCAGCTTCTGCATCTCCCAGCACAACAGCCCAAGTGGCGCCGCCGCGGCTGGCCCGTTTGAACTGCTTGCTGAAGGCGCTGCCGCTGAGATCCAGCTCGGTGCAAAAACCGGCCTGGCGCAGGGCTTGGGCAATTTGAAGGGATTGAGCCTCGGCTTTGGCTCCGCGGGAGATCACGTAGATGTCCAGCGGCCTTACCACCCCCTCTGGCTGCTTCTTTTGCAACAGCAACACCAGCCGCTCCAGGCCAATGGCCCAGCCCACTGCCGGGGTGGGAGGGCCGCCCAGCTCTTCCACCAGGCCGTCGTAGCGACCGCCCCCGCAGACGGTGCTCTGGGATCCCAGCTCCGGCGAGATGATCTCAAAGGCGGTGTGGGTGTAGTAGTCCAAGCCGCGCACCAGGTAGGGATCCAGCTCAAAGGGGATGTCTAGGGCTTGGAGATGGGCCTGCACTTGCTCAAAGAAGGCCCGCGAGTCGGCGCTGAGGTAATCCGGCAGCTTGGGGGCCCTCTCGGCAATGGCACGGGTGCGGGGATCCTTGCTATCCAGGATGCGCAGCGGGTTGCGGCCAAGGCGCTCCTGCGAGTCGGGATCCAGCTCCTCCTTCAGGGGGGTGAGGTAGTCCACCAAGGCTTGGCGGTAGGCCCGCCGATCCTGCAGATCCCCAAGGGAGTTGAGCTGCAAGGTGAGGTTCTCCGCCCCCACCGCCCGCAGCAGATCCCAGGCCAAGGCGATGACCTCAGCATCGGCGCGGGGATCGCGGCTGCCCAGCAGCTCCACCCCCAACTGGTGGAACTGACGCTGCCGCCCTGCCTGGGGACGCTCGTAGCGAAACATGGGCCCACAGTACCAGAGGCGCTGCACATCGCCCGCCACCTGCAACCCGTGTTGGATGTAGGCCCGCACCACGCCGGCGGTGTTTTCGGGGCGCAGGCTCACCTCCTGCTCGCCGCGGGTGCTAAAGGAAAACATCTCCTTGCCCACCACGTCGGTGGCGCTGCCAATGCTACGGGCAAAGAGTTCCGTCAGCTCCAGAATCGGGGTGCGGATCTCCTGGTAGTTGGCCCGCCCCAAGATCTCGCGGGCGCTGGCCTCCACGCGCTGCCACAGCCTCACCTCCGGCGGCAGGATATCGCGGGTGCCCCGCACCGCCTGGATCATCTCCATGCCTGCTCTCCCTTTTTGGAGCCGCGCCAATGGCGATTGTTGTTATCCATCCATCAATTATCGACGACAGCGCTCCGCACTGCTAACAAGACAGGCTAAGCTCGCCCAGAGCGAGGATGCCGTTCGAGGAGCGGAAGCAGATCCCAGCCCAGGTAGGGGGTAGCAATTTGGCTGGCGGCAACAACAGCGGCGGTGGTGGCCCGCAAAATGGTGGGGCCGAGAGAGACCGGTACTCCCCCATGTTCCTCGGCCTGCCGACGTTCGGCAACTGTCCAGCCCCCCTCTGGGCCGATGGCCATAGCCAGGACGAGCTCCTTCTGCGGCATCCCCAGCTTCGGCAGGGCTTGCACCAGCAGGGGGACGTTCTCTCGAGCGACGGCTATACCCCACCAGTCGGCCCTGAGCTCGGCCAGCCAACTTGTCCAAGGGGTCGGGGGATCAACCTGGGGCCAGCGCAGCCGCTCACATTGTTCGGCGGCCTCCTGCACAATTTTCTGCCAGCGTTCCCGCCGGCCAGATCCCGGCTCCACCACGGTGCGCTCCGTCAGCAGAGGAGTAATGCGTGCTGCCCCCAGCTCGGTGACCTGGCGAAACACCTCATCAAACCCCGGCCCCTTGACCACCGCCAAGCCCAGATGCAGGTAAACGGGCAACTCCCGCGGCAGCGTCTCCACCTCGCCCGCAATTTGGGATCCCTGCGGCTGCCAATGGGCCAGCCACAGCTTGCCGGAGCCATCCAACACCAAGAACGGATCCCCCGGCTTGAGGCGGCGCACCCGCTGTAGGTAGTGCCGCTGCGGGCCGGTCAAATGCAGCCCACCAGCGGGATCCCGCTGCGCCGGGTCGATGGCCAGGCGGGGCAGGGAACTCAGGTCGTGCGTGCGTTCAGACAGCACCACTCCCCCCGTCGCCAGAGGGCTGCCACCACCCATTCATTGGCCTCCAACATCTCCGCCACCAACTTGGCCTGCTCGATGAGGATACCGCTGAGGATCAGCCATCCCCCCTTTTTCACCACCAGGCCAAACTCCGGGATCATATCCAAGATCACCTCCGTCAAGATGTTGCACACCAGCCCGTCCACCACCTCGGGAATATGCTCCAGGCTGCCTTGAGCCACCACAATGCGATCCGTCAGGCCGTTGAGATCCCGGTTCTGGAGCGTGGCCTGCACCGCCAGCGGGTCGATGTCCACCGCAAACACCCGCTTTGCCCCCAAAAGAGCCGCCGCCACCGACAAAATGCCCGAGCCACAGCCTACATCGGCCACCGTCACCGCCAGGGGATCCCCGCTCTCCAGGCGCATCTCCAAAGACTCCAGACAGAGCTGGGTGGTGGGGTGCGTGCCCGTGCCAAAGGCCATGCCCGGATCCAGCCGCAGCAAGAGACGACCGGGGTGGGGGGGTGGATCCAGCCAGGCCGGACAGATGAGCAGCTTGTCCCCGACCGGTTCGGGCTGCCAGTGCTGCTTCCAACTGTTGCTCCAATCCTCTGCCTCTATGCGTTCCCAGCGCAGTTTGGGAAGGGGCTGGCCGGCAACAAGGGCGTCTTGCCGCAGGCGCAGCGCCAGAGCCGCCAAATCCAGAAGCGTGGCGCGGAACCAGGGCAAATAGGCATGAATACTGATTCGATCTTCGCCGTAGGCCTGGCTGGCCATGCCCTGACAGCCAAAGCTCTCCAGCCGCCAAAAGATCTGATCCTCCTGGGCAGGGGCAGCAATGATGTTGAGATCCCACCAGGCCCCAGCCGGATCCGGCCCTTGGGCAGGCGAGAGCGGGCTGAGGTTGGCAACGGTCGTGCTCACTAGGGATCCCTTCAACAAACCTAAGGAAAACCGAAATGTTGGCTAACAGAATAGTGATCCAAGTCGCCAGCAGGCTAGCACTTAATACAGCACTCTACATCAGAAATTGGAGCCCTCCCCTCAATTCATCGTTTAGGCTTTAAGAGCCTGCCCCATTGTTCCTGGTTAATCTGGGATTTGAAGGCGCACGCTGTTGGCTCAGCAGCGACGCAGGGATCAACTCCCCCCAATTGGGGGATGGCCCTCAGCGGTTCCTTGGATGTCCAGCTCAGCCTTATGAGATAGATTAAATCCAAAAGTATTGAACAAGAATTGGGTACAGCGTTGACGTTCACTTCGAGCCCCAGTGATTTTACGGATAGATGGGGTTGGGTTAGGGCGTGTTGAGCAACGATGGAGAAGGAGCAATGCAGGTGGCAAGGCCGATGTCAACCGAGCAGTCAGCGCAGCAGCCGAAGGTGGCTCCTCTTGCCAGAGGGGAAAGGGCTGCCCATGAGGATCCCCAGCCGCTCAAAGTCAGCACTCACAAGGACTCCGTCCCGCTGACGCGAACGGCTCTCATGCAGCGCTTCAACCAGAGCTTTCCGCCTTTTTATAGCCAGTTTGTCAGCAGCGAGGTGCAGGCCCAAAATCTGCGCTTGGCCTATGCCCTCTACCAAACCCGCAAGGCCGTGGTACAGATGCAGGACGAGCGCGGCAAGACGGTGGTTTGTCTGGCCTATCGCAACCGACCTTCTCTGCTCAGCGACCTGTTTGGGGTGCTCACCGCTTTCAATCTTGCGGTGCATGGCATTCACCTTTACGGGCAGATCTACTCACCGCACTTGGTGTTTATCCGCGTCACCGTCTCCCGCGATGGCCACAGCCTTTCTGCCCAAACCAAGCTCAACCTAGAACGGGCTATTCACGAGTGCTTGGCAGGGGTGTTTCCCGTTCATGAAACTTTGGCGCTGGAGTTTGATCTCAAGGCCGGCTTGAAAGACACCCAGGTTTCTTTTTATTTTGACCCAGTGTTTCATCTGCCCACGCTGTTGGTGGATGTGGACAACCAGCCGGGCGTGTTTTACCGGGTGATGACCGCTCTAGCGCAGGAGGATTTGACTGTGGTTAACCTCAATCTGATGCTCCGCCGCAAACGGGCGCGCTTCATTTTCTACTTGCTGGGGCCGGATGCAACTCCAACCATGCCAGAGTTCCTAGGGCAAAAATTGGCGTTGAGCATCCGGCAGCGGCTGCAAGGGGATCCCGTCTAGAAAGGACTCCGTTCGAGTAGCGCGAACGGCACTAGATGGGCATAGGACTGGGGGGCAAGTCAAAAAGGACGGTGCTCATGTAGCGCTCGGCCCAGGCGGGGCCAAAAGCTTTTTCTAGAACGCGGCGGGTGCGGTCGTTTTGCTGTTGCTGGCTGCAGTAGCGCTGCTGCCCTTGGTAGTGGGCCAGGATCTGTGCGGGATCCGTCTGCGGGGGGAGCTGTTGCGCCAGCCGGCAGTGGATTTCCAGATAACGGCAGGCGAAATCCAAAAAGCGGTCGGCTTCCGCCTCATCGCCGGGCCGGATAAACAGACAGTAAGGGGAAAAAATCGTCCCCCACGGCGGCAACTGGCGCCGGTTTTGGAAAGGGGCGAGATGAGCTCCCAAAGCTTCCAGCTCTTGGACATAGGGATCCGGCAAAGTGGGGGTGACCGGCGAGAGATCGACGATGGCGGCGCTCACCTGGCCGCGGCCGGCCACAATATCACAGCCAAACAGCGGCAGCGGGTACTGCGGCTGCGGAAACATGACGCAGTGGAGAATATCCAGGCTTTGCCCGGCCTGGGCCAGCTCCAGGTGCAGCTTGCGAAAGGGATCCCCTTGGTAGCAGCGGTTTTCGATCTGCAATTTCTCCCCCTCTAGGCGGCCCTCCACATAGCCCAGATCCTCCGGCAGGGCATAGGGAGCCAAGGTGAGGTGGGATCCCCAGATCTCTAGGATCGCCTCGCAGAGACGCCGGATAAGGGGGTGCAGTTGGGTTTGCAGAGCAGGGGCGGTGAACATGGGAGCCAAGAAGACCGGTTAAGCGACAAGTCCTCGGAAGCCCCGCCGGGCCAATCCCCAAAGGTGCCTTCCTGAAACCCAGGTTTCAGTAAGCTGAGGTGGGACTTAACAAAGCAAGGGATCCCAGCCAGTCCAGGGCTGCCGGGGGCTTTGGCGGAGGTTGAGAGGGCCGGGTGCTGACCCTACCAGGCGTTGGCAGCGTTGAGCGCCATTGGATTGCTCGAAGACGGAAGGGGTGGGATTCGAACCCACGGTGACCTTGCAGTCACAACGCTTTTCGAGAGCGTCACAATCAACCACTCTGTCACCCTTCCAGTCTGCATAGGGCTTTACCATCTTAGCGGCAAACCGGATATCCTGCTCAAATCCCCCGCAGGATGCAGTTGATGGGAAAGTGCTCCGCACCGGCGGAGCCCAGATGAGATCATGAGGATATGGTTGCTCTATCCATTCACCACTTTCGCCAGGCCAAACAGGCGGGCCAACCCTTGGTGGCCCTTACGGCTGCCGACTACGCCACGGCTCGGATTTTGGATCAGGCCGGCATCGACTTGATCTTGGTGGGCGACAGCCTGGCCATGACCAACTTGGGGTATACCAGCACTCTGCCCCTGACCCTGGAACAGATGATCCACCACGCCCAGGCGGTGCGTCGCGGGGTGGAACGGGCCTTTTTGGTGGCCGACTTGCCCTTTTTGACCTATCAAGTCCACAAAGAACAAGCTCTCCTCTCGGCAGGGCGGCTGATGAAGGAGGCAGGGGTAAACGGGGTCAAGCTGGAGGGGGGCTACCCCGACATGGTGGAAACGGTGGCCTTTCTCGTACAGCGAGGGATCCCAGTTTTGGGCCATATCGGCCTCACCCCGCAGGCCAAACATCAACTGGGGGGCTATCGCCAGCAGGGCAAAACCACTCCAGAGGCCGAGCGCCTGCGGCAGGAAGCCCTCAGCCTGGAGCAAGCCGGAGCCTTTGCCCTGGTTCTGGAACACATGCCGGCGGAATTGGCTGCCCAAATCTCGGCCCAGGTGGGGATCCCGACCCTGGGTATTGGGGCCGGGCCAGCCTGCGACGGCCAGATTCTGGTCACCCACGACCTGCTGGGGCTGAGCGAGCGGATCCCACCTTTTGCCAAGGCTTATGCCAACTTGAGGCAGGCGATCCAAGAAGCAGTGGAAGCGTTCGCCGAGGATGTCCACAACAAAGCGTTTCCCCCCCCCTGAAGAGATCCCCTGCAAACTTGGGGCGGCCGCTGGCAGCCTCTGTCAGGGATCCCTCACCAGCACCGTCCCGCTCACCACAGCACTTTGCCCCAACCGGTCGAAGACCCGCAAACTGAGCAGGTAGGAGCCGGGCGTCAAGCTCAGGGGGGGGCGAATGCGGAAGCGGGTTGTACAGGACACCTCTCCAGACACACAATTGACTTGGGCTGCCGATAGCGTCTGAACCTCGATCCCCGACCAGGACACCTGAAACGCCAGCTCCGCCGGGATCCGACCCGGCACCGACACGGAAACCCCCAGCTCCAAAAAACCGCCCCGGCTGACTACAGACGGAATGTCGCTGCTGGTAATTAGAGGTGGCAGAGGAGTGTTGGCGGTGATCGCGTCGGCACCGCAACTAGCCAGGGTTGTCCCCAGCAAACCCAGCAGCAGTAGCCAAGGTTTGGATCCCAGCTTCATCACAAGGTTCAGCCCGAAAACTCATCTCCCCAGTATAGAAGCGGCGGCAACAGGCTTAGCGTCAGTTTTGGAAAAAGCTAAAAATTTACGCCACATATAGTGCCAAGCTGGATTTTCGCCCAGGCCATCTGCTACAGTAAGGCCCATAACCTGTCGAGCAGTGGTCATGGAAGGGGAAGAGGAGCTAAAGGCTTTGCGGGCGCGGGTGCGCAGCCTGGAGCGATCCCTGGCAGAATCGGAGGCGCTGTCGTTGCAGCAGATTGAGTGTACCCATCGCTTGGAACGTCAACTGCTGGAAGCGCAGGCCCAGATTCAAGAGCGGGATCAAGCTTTGCAGGCGTGTCAAGAAGAGCGAGAGCGGCTGGCACAACGTCCTACCCTAGAGGCTTTTCAACTGCAGCAACAGCACATCGAAGAACTGCAGAATCTCCTGTGGGAAATGGAGCGCCGTCCAACGCTGGAGCACTACCACATTCTGCAGCAGCAGTTGCAAACCAGCCAGACGGAAATCGAAACCCTCAAGACAGAATTGCAGCGGCGCGTCGATCCGGCCCGCTTTTACCAACTGCAGCAGGAGCTCCTGGAGCTGAAACAGCAGGCCGGCCAATTGGCGGAATACGCCGTCAAGTTGCCGCAGGTGCAGCTTTTACAAGCCCAATTGCAGCTCCGTGTACAAGAGCTGGAAGAGGAAAAGGCGCAGTTGCAGGCGCAAATCCAGGAGCTGGCCGGTCGGCCTTCTGCCCAGGAATTGGAAACCCTGCGGACGGAGCTGGAAGCTGCCCACCGCCAGGCCGAAGCGGAGTGGCAACGTCTGCAAACCCATCTGGAGGGCGAAAAAGCCCACCTCGAGGCCGAGCTGGCCACGGCCCGGCAGCAGATTTGCCAGTTGGAGGAACGCCCTACCCCGGAGCAGTGGGCGCGCCTGCAAGCGGAGCTGGAGCACCTGCGCCAACAAGCCTCTTTTGCCAAAGCGGAGCGGGCCACTCTCCTGGAAGAGTTACAGCAGAGCCAGCAGCGGCAGGCGGAGCAGGCCCAGCAAATTGCCAGGCTGGAAGCAGAACTCCAGGCCTTGCGCCAAGAGCCACCCTCGGCAGCAGCCCCGGTGGATCCCAGCGGCGAGGTAGAGCCTCTGCAGGCCCAGCGGATCCTAACCCTAGAAGAGCAGGTGCGGGCTCTCACCCGTGAGCTCGACGCCCTGCGGGCCGAGCGGGATCAGCTTATGCAAGAGCTGGACCAGCGACCCACCCGAGAAACCCTGGAGGAACTCCGGCGAGGGCGGGAACTGGCCGAGGCCCACCATCTGGTCAGCCAAAAACAGATCGAGAAGTTGCAGCAGCAGGTGATGGCTTTGAAAACCGAGTGTGTGCAGGCCCACGCCTACGTGCAAACTCAGGAAAAAGAGGTGGCCCTATTGCTGCAGCGTAACCAGGAGCTGGAGGAGCAACTGGCCGCCCTGCGGCAGTCGGCTCCCTCTCAACCTGCGGCTGTCGAGGCCAGGTCTGGCCGTCCGGTTGGTGCTGCGCACCGCTGGCCCGACCAGGAACGGGCGCCTGAGCAGCCTGCTCCCTCCCCAACCACCGTCCGCCCCACAACTGGGAGAACGCCCGCCGGCGGGATCCCGACTCTGACCCTCGAGGAACGGCAGGATCGGGCGGAAAAGCTCCTAAGACGCTCCGCCTTGGCCTCTGCACGGGCCGGGGGAGAAGGGGGTAGTCGCAGCCGCATCGAGTTGCCGGCTTTTGTGCAGCGGCGGCTCTACTAAGCGCTCCATTCTCGGGGATGCAGCGGCTCTCCCGCCTGAAAACGGGGCCAGGCCCAGCGCAGCAGGGATCCCAGTTGGGCATGGAATCGCTGCGGGGCAAATTGCAGGGCGTGGGCGCGAATCTGTTGCGGATCCCATTCCCGACGATCTGCCTGGCGCAGCCCTTCCACCAACGCTTCCACGCTAGCCTCGGGAACGAGGATCCCAGTTTGGCCGTGGACGACGGTCTCGCGGGTGCCGCCTCGGTCGAGAGCGACCACGGGGCGGCCACAGGCTTGTGCCTCCACCGGCACCAGGCCAAAATCTTCCTCCCACGGGAACAGCAGCACCCGGCAGTGGGCCAGCAGCTCCTGCAGACGGTCTTGGGGCTGGTGGGGTAAAAACTCGACTCGTGGCCCTGCCAGTTGCTGAAGTCGCGGCAGCTCCGGCCCTTCCCCCACGATCAGCAGGCGGCGGCCCAGCCGTTCACAGGCCGCAATGGCCAGATCCACCCGTTTGTAGGGCACCAACCGCCCCGCCACCAGGTCGTAGTCGGCTCTGGGATCCGCCACCGGCTCGAACCCCTGCAGCGGCACCGGCGGATAGATAACGACCGCCTCGCGGCGGTAGAGCTTGGCGATGC
This sequence comes from Synechococcus sp. H55.2, assembly GCF_047462495.1. Lineage (NCBI taxonomy): Bacteria > Bacillati > Cyanobacteriota > Cyanophyceae > Synechococcales > Synechococcaceae > Synechococcus > Synechococcus sp. H55.2. The sequence continues at coordinate 10,686 of NZ_JANSJH010000017.1, forward strand.
GGCGGCGGATGTGCTGCGAGTTGGCGATCAACAGATCTGGCCGTTGGGCCGCCACAAAATCCCACTGGCGCAAGCGGTGCAAAAGCCATTGGCTGATCGCATAAGTAGGACGTAGGGCCCGCATCCCCGCCCGTTCCAGGTAGAGTTCCCGGTTTTCCCAGAGATAGCGGGTGGGGCTGTGGATGTAGCTCAGGTGCAGCGTTGAGGCCCCTGTCAGGATCCCTTTGGCAAAGGCATGGCTGCTGGAGATCACACAGTCATAGGCGGAGAAATCGAAGCTCTCGTAGGCCAAGGGCATCCAGGGCAGCAGATACTTGAGGCGACCATGGTAGTTGCGGCGCAGCACCCCCAGCCACCTGGCCCAGCCCTGCAGAAAAGAAGTGTGAATCGACAGCTTCTGCCAAGTCGGCGGCAAAGTGTGAGCCGAAAAAAGGCTGACGTACAGAGGTGCCTGCGGAGCAAAGGTCAGCAGCTCCTGCAAAACCTTTTCCGATCCTCCTGGCCAGATCAGGTACTCGTGCACCAGCGCCAGGCGCTCAGGCCAGGCAGGATCCCGGCTTGGGAGAGTGGGGACGACGGCCACGGGAAGGGATAGGCACGGTCAGGACTTGACAAGACGGCGTTTTTGGCCAATCGGGCCGCTCACCTGCTTGGCTTTTTCGTCGATCCGCTCGTTGATATAGTTGTAAATTTCGCGGAAGCGAGGCAGGGCCCGCATCTCCAAGCGGCTGCCATCCTTGAGGGTGAGCACCATATCTCCCCAGACGCCCAAGCCCCGTGGCACGATGACCACCTTGGCGATCTCGCTGTAGATCACGTCAGAGCGCTCCTTGCCGCCCCAGCCGCCGATCACCGTGATGCGGCGACTGGTAATCCGGTAGTGTACCCAGAGCTTGCGCACCAGTGCTCCCACAAACAAAGGCAGGCCGACCAGCGTGGCCCCGATGAAGGAGTTCAACACCAAATCGCCACTGTGAGGGCCACCCTCAAAAAAAACCTCTTCTTTTATAGCCATGTCCAGCTCACTTGCTGCCCCGCGTCAACCCGAACGATCCTAAAAACAATCGTGACATTCTCCCGTCACCGACTGCAAGCGGTACGGCGCCGGCTTTCCCACATCCCTGTTGGGCTTTTCCGGCCATTGCCAACGATGGAGTTTCCCTTAGCTGTCCCGGGGCACTTCCCAACCCGCCCAATCCCACCATTCGAGCCGCCGCCCGCCGGGTTGGCGAGCAGGGGAAGCAAGTAAACTACCCGCACTCTAGGCGTCAGCATGAGTGCGGGCTTTGGGTAGCCCCGCAGTTGGTAAACCAACGGCCCCTCACCCCTAGCCCCTCTCCCAGAGGGACACCCTCACCCCCAGCCTCTCTCCCAGAGGGAGAGGGGAGCTGCGCGTTCGCGACAGCGTTGCGCGGCAGTAACGACGTAGAGAAAGGTTTCATTGCTATTTGAATGACTATGTAGTCTGGCTCAACCCCTTTGTTGGCCTAGCGTGCCAGGGGGAATGCCAGAGTCCAGGTATCTCGACGTTCACCGTTTGGGCAGAGCGCGGGACTTGGAGCTCCCCGCTGAACTCCTCGAAGGTTAAACAACAGGCGGAAAGCTCAGAAAGGGCAGGCGGGTGAGGATCCCTGGCACAGGGCCTACTTCCACTGGCAAGCCTTCGGCAGGCTCGAACTTGGTGCGCACATATCCCAATCCCAGGGATCCCGCTGCAGCGGGGCCGGCACTGGTCAGCAGCCCAATCTTTTCCCCCTGCCGCAAAATCGCTGTGCCGGGCAGGACTTCTCCTTGGACGCGGATCCCCCACAGAGTTTGGCGGATGCGTTTGTAGGTCACTTGCTTGGCCAAGACTTCCTGGCCGATGTAGCACCCTTTGGAGAGGGAAATGGCGTGCCACAGACCAGCTTCCAAGGGGTTGTAGTCGGGGGTGAGTTCTCGGTCGGCGGCGGGGCGACCGGCCTCCAGGCGCAGGACTTCCCAAAGTTCAGGTGGGGCCAGCTCCGCTCCGGCTTGGAGCAGGCGCTCGGCAAGGGCAGCTTTGTGTTCGCTAGCCCCCCAGAGGGTAAATCCCGGCTGGGCAAGGCCCGTGCCACAAGCCAGATGGACAGGGATCCCTTGGATCTCCACGCGGCGGTGCTCATAAGGTCTGGTTGGGATCCCTTCTGGGCCCACCACCTGCTCCAAGAGGGCCTGGCTCTGCGGGCCGATTAACCCAAAGCCAAAGGTCTGGTCGGTCTCATCTTCCAACTTTGCCCCCCGCACAAAGGGCAACAGACGCCCCAAATTCTGCATCAGCAGGCTGCGCCGCTGGGGTGAAGTCCAGATCCAGCAGTCTGCTTCTTCCACGTACACCGTTGCCAAATCCAGAATGCCGGCGGTGGAGGTCACGAAAACCGTATCCGCCCCTTGGCCGGGCTTAAGGGCTTTCAGATCTTGCGTGCTCTGGCTGTGCAAATAATCCAAGCCCGGGGATCCTTGCAGGCGCAGGCGGCCCCAGTCAGAGCGATCCAACAGCAGGGATCCCGTCCGTGTGACAGACATCGCTCACCCCAAAGATAGGATTTGGCTTTCTTTCCTACCCTAGAATAGGCTAGTTCACCCTATCGTCTGTGGCAGACCCCCGGTGTACTGATTGTGATCGAAGTTGAGGTTCACCAACAGTTGCGGCAGCTTTTGCGGCAGTCTCCCGAAGCTGTGTGGCCCCATCAGTTGACGATGGCCCGCATGGTGGCGCGGGGGCTGCGGTTGGGTCGCAGCACCTTGATTCAGGTGCCTGCTGGGGGCCAGCACCGCCTCAGTTATCTGCTGCCGGCTCTGATGTGGCCGGATGCCACGTTGCTCTGCGCTCCGGCGCCCGTGCAGGCGCAAATCTTGGGGGAAGAGATCCCCTGGCTACAACAGACCCTGCAGTTGCACAAGCCCGTCCTGCAAAAAGACCGCTGGCCGGAGCCCGATTTTCGGGGGCTGCTGTTGGTGGATCCCCTGGATTGGCTGCAGGCTCGCCTGAGAAAAGATACCTCGGAAGTGCCAACGGGGATCCCTCTGATCCTCGATGGAGCCGAAGACTTGGAAGATTGGGCCTACCAAGCGCTGACGGTGACCCTGGAAGCCAGCCACTGGCAGCAGCTCCGGCAGATCTTCCCCGCCGAAGCTGAGCAGCTTTCTCAGGCGCAGGTCAATTTGGCTCTGCGGCTTTTGCGGCGACCGCTTTGCCGCTGCCTGCTGCATGCGGATGAACAGGTTCACCTGGATGCTGCGCTGTCTTTGCTGGTGGGCTACCCCGGCTGGTTGCCGGATCCTTGGGATCAGATCCGCCGGCGGCTCAGGGATCCTGTTTCCAGTTGGATCTGGTGGGCGGAAACCGACCGAGAAACCGGTCGCCTCACCCTTCACCACAGCCCGACAGCTCTGCACGATCGGCTGGCACCCATTTGGGCCACACAGCCGGTGGTCATTATTGGGGAAGCGCTGGATCTGGATCGTCAGGCAGCAACCTATCGGCAACGGTTGGGCTTGCCGGATCTGACGCCGTTGCGATTTGCCTCAGGCGAAAGTTGGTCACGTTCCGGCGAGGCGGAGCTTTGCCTCTACTTGCCGCGCCTGCCTTTGCCCAACAACCCTCTATTTCGAGATCACCTGCTGCAAGAGCTGAAAAAGCTGATCCCTCAGACGCAAGGCTTTGTGGCGGTGTTGGTATCGGATCGGCCCCTGCAGGCACAGGTGGGTGCGGCTTTGGCCGCCGAATTCGGCTCGCGGGTGCGGGTGAACAGCCTATCTCCGGGAGAAAGAGGGATCTTGGTCTGCGACTGGCTCCACTGGCTGCACCACAAGGCCAGCCTGCCCTGCCCGGAGCTGCTGGCCATCGTCACCTTGCCTTTTCCCTCTGTGGAAGATCCCAGGGTGGCCGGACGGGTGCACCATCTGCAACGCACTCAGCAGGACTGGTTCCGTCAGTACCTTTTGCCGGTGGCCGCTGCCCAGTTGCAACGGGCCGTCGCGCCCCTGCGGCAAAACCTGCATGCGGGCCAAGACTCCAGCTCGCCGACCCGATGGGTGGCCATTTTGGATAGCCGCATCATTACCCGTAGCTACGGCGTCTCGCTGCTCAATGCCTTGGGGCCAACTTTGCGGGTCGAACAGCGCAGCCAATTGTTTGTTTAGGGATCCCTGGGCTTGTGGGCTCTTTGCCCTCACCCCCAGCCCCTCTCCCGGAGGGATGACCCAAGCGCTCCGCGCCGCTAGCGCGAACACCCCCGGCCCCTCTCCCAGAGGGA
>NZ_JANSJH010000017.1:15062-20536 GCF_047462495.1 Synechococcus sp. H55.2
CACCCCCGGCCCCTCTCCCAGAGGGAGAGGGGAGATTTGTATCCTAGGTAGCCAAAGCCAACCGGGATCCAAGCTATTCTGAAGGTGAATCACTCCTGTTCACCCTCTTCTCTTTCCTCTCATGACCAGTTCTACTCTCAGACCCGATGCAGCCCTGCGCGAGCAAGCCGTCTGGAAGCCGTTGCGGCAGGCCATTGTGGAAAGCTCAGGGTTTCGAGGATGGCTGCAGGGGCGGGAGCTGCCCAGCCAGGAGGCGGAGCTGGATCGTCTGGTGCATCGCTACCTGGAGCAGACCCTCTCTCACTTGGCCTACTAGAATCCCCATAACCACAGCCAAAGGGGCAAGGTGAACAGAGCCGCCAAGTAGCCCACGGCCAAGGCGGCTACGGTGAGCTCCCGATCCAGATTGTATTCTTCCGTAAGCACCAGGGTGGCGATAGCGGGGGGCATGCCCGCCTGCAGGGTCAGCACCAGCTTGGCCAAGGATGGATAAGGGGTAAAGGCGAGGCCGATCCCTACCAAAAGAGGCACGAGCAGGATTTTGATCGAGAGGGCCACTGCGGCAGGGAAAAAGGATCCCCAGCGCTTCACTTGAGCCAGCCGCATTCCCAAGATGATCAGACTCAGGGGAATCGTGCTCCAGGCAAAGGCAACCAAGCCTTGAGAGAGCCACCCCGGCAGGGGTTGGCGAGCCAGGGCCAAGCCGACAAAGAAGGCCCAAAGGGTGGGGCTGCTCAGCAGTCGGATCGCTGTTTGCCGGGGACGAGGGCGAGAGGGACTGTGGCGGCTGGCCACCCACACCCCCAGCCCATAGGCCGTAAAGAGCGTACCCAACAAATCGTAGAACAAAGCCCAGCCGAAGTAGGCGCTCCCGGCCACCGCCAGACAGATGGGGTAACCCAAATAGCCGCTATTCCCCAAGGTGGCCGCCAGATAAAAACTTCCTCGCCGTGCTCTGCTCCAAAGCCAGGGATCCCGCTCGTTCTTTCCCTGCCAGGCATGGTGTTGCCATCTTAGCCAGGCGTTGGCCAGGGCAAACCCCAGCCCGGTTGCCAGCCAGCAGACCAAAGGGGCCACCCAGATCTGGCCGGAGAGATCCGCCTTCTGGATAAATCCAATTGTGCCCAGGGGCACCCCCACCCAGAACATGAACCGGCCCAGAACGTGGGGATCCAGCCAACGCTTCCAGCCGGTGGGCAGCCTTTTCTGGAGGACAAACCCCAGCAGCGTCCAGCCCAGCAGGGGGAGATAAACCTGAAAAAGGGTGGTGAGCACGCCAAAGTGGCTCTAGGGGGAAGAGGAAAGGGATCCCGTCATCACCCAGTTAGCTAGGGATCCGCTGGGGTTCTTCACGTAGGGCAAAGATGCGCAGAATCACCGCTTCCACAACCCGGTCTGGGGTAGAGGCGCCAGACGTGATGCCGATCTGCACCGGCCCATCGGGTAACCAACCCTCGGTAACAATTGGGTCTTGGTGGAGGGGCTTGTGGCGGATGCGGTTGGGGGGTTGGATGCAGTCGGGGCCATCGATATGGAAAGAGGGCAGCCCCTTGGCCAGGGCAATTTCCTGCAGGTGGGTGGTATTGGAGGAATTGAACCCGCCGATCACCACCACCACGTCCAAGGGCCGCTCCAGCAGCTCGAACATGGCGTCCTGCCGTTCTTGGGTGGCGTTGCAGATGGTGTTGAAGCTCATGAAGTGGTTGTCCAGCTCCTGGGGGCCATATTTGCGCAGCATGGTGGTCTCAAACAGCTTGGCAATGGCGCGGGTTTCCCCTTCCAGCATCGTGGTTTGGTTGGCGATGCCAATCCGCTCCAGATCCCGATCCGGATCGAAGCCGGGAGAGGTGGCCTTGCCGAAGCGCCGCCGAAATTCTGCCGCATCTCCGCCTTGCAAAATGTAGCGGGCGACCCATTGCGCTTCTTCCAGGTTCAGCACCACCAGATATTTTTGGGCAAAGGAGCTGGTGGCCACGGTTTCTTCGTGGTTGTACTTGCCGTGGATGACAGAGGTGAATTGGGCGGCGCGGTGCTTGTCCACCTGGTTCCAGACGCGGGACACCCAGGGGCAGGTGGTATCGACGATCTCATTGCCCTGCGACCGGAAAAACGCCATCTCCGATACGCTGGCCCCAAAGGCAGGCCAGATCACCACGTCCTCGGGCCGGATCTGGGAAAAGTCCTTGTTGCCGTCGGGGCCTTTTTCCACAAAGCGGATCCCCATCTCCTGCAGGTGGCGGTTGACCAGAGGGTTGTGGATGATCTCGTTGGTGATCCAGATCTGGCGATCCGGAAAGCGGCGCCGCGCCTCGTAGGCATATTCCACCGCCCGTTCCACCCCCCAGCAGAAGCCAAACGCCTTGGCCAGATGGATGGTGATATCCCCCTGTTGATAGCGGTAAGACTGGGCGCGGATCTGCTCCACCAGAGGGCTTTTGTAGGTGGTTTGCAGCTCCCGTTGGGCCTGGTCTTTGTGCTCCTCAAACCCCTTGGCAAAGTAGGTGCTGGAGCTGCGCAGAGCCTTGCGCAGGGCGCGGGGATCTTCGGGGAAGGTGTTCGGAGAAGAAGCTTGAGAATGAGGCATGGTGGTTACTCGTGCTTGCGCCGCTGGTGCCATAAGGATCCTTTCTCAGCTTACGCCCTATCTTAAAGGCGTGCGCCAACCCGGCAGCCGGATAACCTACCCAAATCGGACAGGATCCCGGACTCAAACCCCAAAGGCCAGGGCAACTCCCGAAAGATGGCGCTCTAGGCAGGCGGCTGATCCTGCCTTTCCAGTTGCTGCAGCCGTTCCTGGAGCTGGCGGGCAGTCAGAGAAAAACTGCGCCCCGGCCAAAGAAGAGAGCCCAGCCCCGCCGTCAACAGTCCCAGGCCGATGGCCGCGGCGATGAGCAATCCCAGCGGCAGCTCCACCGAGCGCCACATTAAAAAATGGACGGTCAGGGGAGTGGGGTTTTGTCCGGCCAGGACTGCCACTCCCAAAGCCAGCAGCACCGTCAAGACCAAGTGGAACAGCAGCAACATGAGGGATCCCGTCGCAACAGTTCTATTCTGCCTTGCTGGCCGACGGAGCAGGCCAGGGCCGCACTGTGCCATCGGGCAGGATGGCGCCGCTTAGGTCGGCACCGGTCAGCACCGCTCCGCCTATTTTTGCCCCGCTCAGGTCGGATCCCTGCAGTTGCGCACGGGTTAGCTTGGCTTCCCACAGGTAGGCCCCGTGCAAGTTGGCTTCCCGCAAATCGGCAAAGCTGAGATCGGCGCCAATGAGGTTGGCTTCCCAAAGGTTGGCACCGCGCAGGTTGGCCCCCATCAGGTTGGCGGAGCTGAGATCGGCTCCACGCAGATCCGCCTCCTGCAAGTTAACCCCGCTCAGCTTGCCAAAGGAAAGGTTGGCCCCTCTCAGATTCACCCCCTGCAGGGTGGCGCGTACCAGATCCACGCCCACCAGGTTGGATTCTTGAAAGTTGCGCTCGCCGGCGGCATAGTTTGCCAGCAGCTCATCTGCAGTGGTCATTCGGGGCATGGCCGGGTACCCCCAATCGCCGAGTTTATTCAGCAACCCTTGATTGCCAAACGAGGTGCTGATGACTCAATGCTAGATGTTGGCCATTATACCGTCTATCTACAGCCGCTCGCGGCTCACGGCGGGCAAGAAGGGATCCCCGCCGTTGTCTCATCTGCCCTCTGGGGAGAGGGCGGGGTTGCTTCTGCCACCTTTTGGATGTGCAGCTCCAAGTAGCCGGTGGCCGGATCCGGCTGACGGGAGAAGCGGTACTCCAGGCTGTCGGCAAGGACAATCTCGGCGGTGGTGTAGATGAGGCAGCCGGGGCGCAGGTGCCCTCCCCAAGTTCGGCCTTGGGCATCGGCAACAGCCAGATGGAGATGGACGCCGTCCGGGCACAGGGATCCGCTCAGGGACAGGATCTCCAGGCATTCCGACAAGAGGTGATCCTCTGTTTGGTCAGCCAGGCGCAGGGTGGCTTGGCTGAGGCTGCCGACGGCGCTGAGGACAAAGGCTGCCTGCAAAGGTTGTTGGCGGGCAAAGCGCTCCAGCTCCTGCTTGAGGTCTTGGCCGGGCAGCAGGCGTAGGGGGTAGATCTTGAGGGATCCCGTGGGTAGAGGCTGTTGGCGCTCAGCAGCAGCGCTCCCCGGTCGCCAGCCGGGCTTGACCACCGGGTAGGCACGGGCAATCACCAGGCAGTCGTCAGGCACAGGGTAGCGGGCAGGAATGGTGGAGCCGGCGGCAATGGTGACATCGGATCCCACCTTGAGGGGGGCCACCAGCACCGAGTTGGCGCCGGTCTTGCTGCGATCGCCGATTTCTGTGAAGTGCTTCTGCTGGCCGTCGTAGTTGGCGATGATCGTGCCGGCGCCGATGTTGACCTGGGATCCCAGCTTGGCGTCACCCAGGTAGGCCAGGTGGGCGGCGTTGGTGTGGGAGCCAATCTGGGTGTTTTTAACTTCCACAAAGTTGCCGATGCGGCAGCCGTCGCCAATCTGGCTGTGGGGACGCACATGGGCGTAGGGGCCTACCCAGACGCGATCCCCAATCTGGCTGTGGCTGACCACCGAGTAGAGAATGTGGCAATCGGAGCCGATGGTGCTGGACTCGATCCAACTGCCCGGCCCCAGGCGGGTGCGCGGCCCGATGCGGCACCTCCCGCGCAGGTGGGTTTGGGCTTCGATCACCACATCGGGGGCCAATTCCACCGTCTCTTCCAGGCTGCTGCTCTCGGGATCCACAAAGGTGACCCCGGCTTCCATCCAAGCTTCCTTGAGGCGATCCTGCAAAATCTGGTGGGCCTGGGCCAGTTGGCGGCGGTCGTTGATGCCCACAATTTCTTGCGGGTCGGCAACATCCAGGGCGATGGCTTTGCTCACCCGCTTGACGGCATCGGTTAAGTAGTACTCCTGCTGGGCGTTGTTCCGCTCCAAACTCGGCAGCACCCGGGCCAGGGCCGGCCAATGGAAACAGTAGACGCCGCTGTTGATGCGGCGATTTTGCCGTTGGGCCGGGGTGCAGTCCCGCTCTTCCACCAACTCCAGGATCCGCTGTTGAGCATCGCAAAACACCCGCCCATAGCCATAGGGATCCACCACCTGAGCCGAGAGCAAGGTCACATCCGGCTGGACTTGGCGGTGGCGTTCCACCAGCGCCTGCAGGGTTTCCACCCGCAACAGAGGCACATCCCCGTTGACCACCAGCAGATCCCCCTGAAAATCGTCCAGGACGGGTAGAAGCTGCTGCACCGCGTGTCCGGTGCCCAGTTGCTGGGCCTGCTCCACAAATTCGACCGGGTACTCCCGCAGGGTCTGTCGCACCTGCTCCTGCCCGTAACCCACGATCACCAAACAGCGCTGGGGCTTTAAGGTCAGCACCGTGCGCAGCAGCCGCTCGATCAAAGACAGGGATCCCAGCTTGTGCAGCACCTTGGGCAATTGCGACCGCATGCGGGTGCCCTTGCCCGCTGCCA
>NZ_JANSJH010000017.1:20636-28088 GCF_047462495.1 Synechococcus sp. H55.2
CTGCCTGTCTGTATGTTGCCAAGTCTTCCTCTCGCAGCCGTTCCCCTCTTCTCCATCGCGGCAGCCATGCTCTTGGTCTACTTGCCCATGGGGGTGGTGGGCTATGCGCGGGCCCGCGTCGGCTACGACCTGCATGCGCCTCGGGCTATGTTCGATAGGCTACCCCCCTACGGCCAGCGGGCCACCTGGGCCCATGCCAACGGGTTTGAGACTTTTGGGATGTTTGCCTCAGCGGCGTTGATCGCCTACATCACCGGCCCTCACCCGGATCCCTGGTCTTTTGGCCTCAGCGGCGACGAAGGGGTAGCTGTGCTGTGTGGGGTGTTTCTGCTGGCACGGCTGCTCTACAACTTCTTCTACATCGCTGACATCCCCATCGGGCGATCCCTCTCCTTTTTGGCCGGATCCCTGGCCACCTTGGGCCTGTTGCTGATCAGCCTGCTGCCTTTTCTCGGCGGGAGCTTGGCCTAAGCTGGCGAGGGAAGTTCCCCCGTCATTTTTTGATCCTGCCGGTACCCTGGCTCAACCTGCAATACTGGAAAAGGATGGCGTCCCCTATCCACGGCCCACTACGCAACGGTCAGCCATGTATACTCTGGAATTGCTTCTGAAAGGGAACCCTGCCCCCATCGTTGTCCACCAAAAAGAGGAGGAAGCGGCCAACCGGGCCTACCAAAGCATAGTCAATGCTTTGCAGAACGGCTCCCCTCAGAGCTTGGAGCTGACCTGCGACCGCACCGGCAAAAAGGTGTTCCTGCTCACCGGCGAGCTGTGTGGTGTGCAAATGACCTCTAAGTCGGGTGGCGCCAGCCCCATGGGAGCCCGTCCCGGTTTTTTGGCCCAGTTGCAAGGCTGAGGACGGCTCTTTTCTCTCTACCGCCAGGGATCCCCATGTCTGAGGTGGCCATTCGGGTGGAGAGCTTGACCTTTGCCTGGCCGGAACGTCCGCCGGTCTTGCAGGGGTGCAGTTTTGCCATTCCCAAGGGCCAGTTGTGGATGCTGTTGGGGCCCAATGGCAGCGGCAAGTCCACCCTGTTACAACTGTTGTCCGGATCCCTGACCCATCCCCAGCCTCTTTCAGGTCACCTGGAAATTTGTGGTCGGCTGGGCTATGTGTTTCAAAACCCGGATCACCAACTGTTCATGCCCACAGTGGGGGCCGATGTGGCCTTTGGCTTGGGGGCAGAGGCTCTGGCTTGGGCGGAAATTCACCGGCGGGTGGAAACAGCCTTGGAACAGGTGGGACTCAAGCACCTGATCCGCCGGCCCATCCACGGCCTCAGCGGCGGACAGAAGCAACGGGTGGCGGTGGCGGGGGCCTTGGCCCGACGCAGCGAAGTGCTGCTTTTGGACGAGCCGACCGCTCTGTTGGATCCCGATAGCCAGGCGGAGTTGCTGCGCTGCATCCGTCAACTGGTGGATCAAGAGGGCATCACCGCCCTCTGGGTCACCCATCGGCTGGCGGAACTGGAATGGGCGGACGGAGTAATTTTCCTCTCCGAAGGACGGGTGCGCTATCAGGGATCCCCAGAGCAGGTGCGGCAACAAATCGGGCAACTGTTTGACGCCTAAGGGATCCCTGCGATCCCAAAGAGATCGCAAAAGGGTGGCTGCACCTCGCCGGCGCCCCTGTCTAGAATAGGTAATGTATGCACGTGTTCAATTCGATTGACACAGGGTCATTATCCTGGACTCATTCCCCACTTGGATTGGCTGGTTCCCACCAGTTGATCCTCAGCCACATCCGATCCCTGCTGACCTGCGTCAATCGGCTATCCAGCGGGCCATCGGCCCCATCTAGTCTAAAGGAGCCTTGAGACCATGGGACTGTCTGAAGTCATCGCCAAAGAACTGGAAAATGCTCGCAACGTCTGCTCTGAGTACGGCGAAGGGGATCCCCACTGCCGTGCCGCTTGGGATGCCGTTGAGGAGGTGCTGGCAGCCCGCAGCCACCAGCCCAAAACTCCCAGCAGCCTGGAGCAGCACTGCGCCGAAAACCCAGATGCCGTCGAGTGCCGGGTTTACGACACCTAGTTCCTGGGAGCCCTGCAGATGATCTCGGTTGATTGCGTAGCGATCGACGGGGCTTGCTGCTGGGGATCCCTAGCCAGATTCACCAGCCTGCCGGATCCTTGCCGGTAGGCTTTGCCCTTCGCAGCTAGAAGGCCACTTTTGGCTGCCATCCATCGAAGCTAGGATCGGAACTCTCCAGAAGGTCGATGGGATCCCCACCGCCTTTGCAGGAGCGTCTTTTCACGAAGAAAGTTTTTGGGCCGAATGAGCCCGAACCCACAAGACAAAGGCTAGCGCCAGCAGCACCAGTTGGGGGAGCAGCGTCTGCCAAGTGGGATACAGGCCCAGCCAGCGCAACTTTGGGATCCCGATGAGAGGGGTGACCGGCAGCCAGTCCGCCACCTGCAAAGCGTGCAGGCCACTACCCAGAAACTTAAAGCCCAAATAGAAAACCAGCAGACTGAGGCCCCGGAAAAAAGCTCGCAGCGGCAATCTCAGCCCCACCTGCAGCAGCAGGATCGCCACCCCCACCAACATCAGGGATCCCAGTCCGATCCCCAGCCAAAATTCTTTTGCCGGCAGGGCGGGGGCCAACCCCACATAAAACAACACCGTTTCCGCCCCCTCGCGAAACACCGCCATAAACGCCAGGGAAGCCAAAGAAAAAACCTGGCCGGTGGCCAGTGCCGCCTGCGCTTGTTCTTGCACAAAGGTTTGCCAAGAAGCCACTGCAGCCCGGCGGTGCAACCAAAGGCTGACCGAAAACAACAAGCCTGCCGCCACCAGCCCAGTGATCCCCTCCAGCACCTCTTGCCGCGTGTGGGTGAGCAACTGCTGGAAAAACAGCTTCACCAGCAGACCCAGCATCACCGCTGCCAGCAAGCCTGCGGATCCTCCCAGCCACACCCAGCGCTGCTGAGCCGACTGCCCGCTCTTGCCCAAAAGCGCCAGCAGCGCCACCAACACCAGGAGAGCCTCCAGGCCCTCCCGCAGCAAAATCGAAGCGGCATCCAGGAAGGTGTAGTCGGACATCAGTTCACCCAGACAGGCGGCTCAATTCTGTCCGGAGCCAAGAGGGTTTCTAGGTGGTGGCCGGAATGAACTTGAGGGCAGCAGAGTTCATGCAGTAGCGCAAACCCGTGGGCGGGGGGCCATCCCGAAACACATGCCCCAGATGCCCACCGCAGTTAGAGCAGTGCACTTCTGTGCGGGGCACGAACAACTTCCAATCCGTCTTGGTACCGATCACATGGGGAGCAATCGGCTCCCAAAAGCTGGGCCAACCGGTGCCACTGTCGTACTTGGCTGCCGAGGAAAACAGCTCCTGCCCACAGCCGGCACAGACGTAAATGCCTGCGGCCTTGTTGTCGTAGTAGGCATTGCGGAAAGGAGGCTCCGTGCCCTCCTGGCGCAGCACATAGTACTGCTCTTCGGTGAGCAGTTGCCGCCATTCGGCATCGGTTTTGGTGACGGGATAGGTCTGTTGAGCCATTGCTCGTTGCTCTCCTACCAAGCTAAGGGATCCTGGGATGAACCCAGCCACGGTCAAAGTCAATAGCTTGCGTCGTCGCATGAGAGGTTCATCCATCCTCACCGTCTAAACAGCGGAAGGAGCCATCGCCAACCCGTTCTCTACTTGGCTGAGGGGGATCCGTCCGCTTTTGTCCGCTGGCTGTTGTTGGAGGATTGCCAGCAGATTGTCTTTATCTTAACTCTTCTTCTTTACGAACAGCCGCGTAAAGCCTCCGGTTTCCAACCGGGGGAGTGTCCAGTCCTTTTCCCCTCTTCCCGAAAGCTGAGCAGGTATCCATCTATGGGTTCTATCGGCAGCTTTTATCCTCAGCCTGAGGCGTAATCCCGTTACAATTAAGCTCGAGCAAGCTGCTTGTCCAACTCTAGACGAGTAATGGAGTTCTTCCTATGCTGCTGGTCGGCTCAGGCGCACGGTTTGTGCAGCAACTGGAGCAATCTGGGGCTCTGGCCATCTTTGTGACCCCAGAAGGGGGATCCGAAGGGCATTACCTGCGGCGGCTGCGCGGAGCCGGGTATGAGGTGGTCACGCTCTCCAGCAAAGGAATCGGAGATCTGGCGAGCTATTTGACGTGCAGTCATGGGGTACGGCCTGCCACGCTGGGCAAATCGGAGCGGCGCACCTATTTTTTCCCGGCGTTGATCGAGCAGTATCGAGCCACCTTGCCCGCGAAGGCGAAAGGATTGGTGTTTTGGTTTTACGAGGGGCATGTGCTCAGCCAACAGGAACTCTCTTACCTGGTGAAGCTGAGCCGGGAAGACAAGGGGGTCAAATTTGTCGTGGAGCTGGGCCGAGAGCGCTCCATTCGCTGGCAACCTCTGCAAAGCGCCTGAGCATCTTCTCAGGATCCTGGAAAATTCTCTGCTACCATCTCAGATAGATGGCCTGCAGCTCAGAACCATCCTGCTAGCGGCTTCTCTCACCTGTGACCTTGCCAACCGCCTCGCTGCAACAGGGTACTTGGTTTAAGCTGATCTGTGGCGCAAGTTTTCACCACTTGCCCTCGGTTCGCGAGCTGGCTTTTCTCTACACGCTGGCTGGGGCAGATTGCATTGACGTCGCTGCCGATCCCGCCATTGTGCGGGCTGCTCAACAAGGGATCCAATGGGCCCAAGCCGAAGATCCCCGGGCGCGCTCCCCTTGGGTGATGGTCAGTGTCAATGACGGGGAAGATGTGCACTTCCGTAAGGCGGTGCTGACGGCTCCGGTCTGTCCTGCCGACTGCCCCCAGCCGTGTCTGGCCGTCTGTCCTCCCCATGCTTTGACACCGGCAGCCCTTCCTGCCCAAGTCCACATTCAGGCAGAGCTGTGCTATGGCTGTGGGCGCTGTGAGCCGGTTTGCCCCCACCGGCGCATTGCCACCTGCGGCTATCAAGTTGCTTTGGCAGAGGTGTTGCCGCCTTTGCTCGAGTTGGGCATTCAGGCAGTGGAGATCCACACCTGCATCGGTCGTCAGAGGTCATTCGAGCAACTGTGGGGATCCCTGAAGCCCTGGCTACCTCACCTCCAGGCAATCTCGATTAGCTTTAACGATGGCCCGGGCCTGGAGGCCTACTTGAGGGATCTGCTGGCCCTGATGGATCCCTTGCCGGAGGTGTTGATCTGGCAGGTGGATGGCCGGCCCATGAGTGGCGATATTGGCGCTGGCACCGGCAAAGCCACCCTGAAGTTGGCCCAAAAGGTGCTGGCCATGGGTTTGCCCGGCTATGTGCAACTGGCGGGCGGAACCAATGCCCAAACGGTGTCGCTGTTGGATCCCGATTGGCCGGTGGCGGGGGTGGCCTTTGGCAGCTACGCACGACAGTTGGTAGCGGCCCATCTGGAAGGGCCGAGCCCAGCGGAGCCAGGATGCAATCCTGGATTGGCGGCGGGGATCCCGTTGGCCAAGCAGTTGGTGCAGCAAGTGAAGCGGCGATCCATTGCTTGCAAACAAACCTGTTTTTCCTGCGTTTAGTGACCTTGCTCAGCCATGAGTTTTCCCGCACAGCCCTCAACCCCAAATCCGTTGGCGGATCCGCACCGCTTACGCGAACACACTGGCTTTCCCGGCCAGGTTCAATACAGCGACGACTTGAGCAAACTTCTGGATATCCTGCCGGCTCCGATTCGCGAGCGCCTAGAGCAGCATCCCCACCTGGATCGATTGGTAGAAGTGGTGATGGATTTGGGTCGCCGCCCCGAAGCCCGCTTCCTTGGCTTTGCCGATTACCTCTCAGAAGAGGTGATCACCCGAGCCGACTTGGATCAAGTGATCAGTCGGGTTGGAGAGTTCAGCGGTGACAACCGGGCGGGCATCGCCTCTACCCTGCATCGCATCAGTGCCATTCGCAACCGCCAAGGCACGATCATCGGTCTCACCTGTCGGGTGGGTCGCTGCGTTATCGGCGTCATCAGCATGATCCGCGACTTGGTGGAGCAGGGTCGCTCCATGCTGTTGCTGGGCCGACCGGGGGTGGGTAAAACCACGGCTTTGCGGGAAATTGCCCGCGTGCTGGCGGATGAGCTGGGCAAACGAGTGGTTATTATCGACACCTCCAATGAGATCGCCGGCGATGGCGACGTGCCCCACCCGGGTATTGGCCGAGCCAGACGGATGCAGGTGGCCAGCCCAGAGCTGCAGCACAAGGTGATGATCGAGGCTGTGGAAAACCACATGCCCGAGGTGGTGGTCATCGACGAGATCGGCACCGAATTGGAAGCCTTGGCCTCTCGCACCATCGCCGAACGGGGGGTACAACTGGTGGCCACCGCCCACGGCAACCGCATCGACAACCTGATCAAAAATCCCACCCTCTCGGACTTGGTAGGCGGGATCCAATCCGTCACCTTGGGAGATGAGGAGGCACGGCGACGGGGCTCTCAAAAGAGTGTCTTGGAGCGCAAAGCCCCACCCACGTTTGAGATTGCCGTCGAAATGCTGGAGCGATCCCGCTGGGTCATCCATGAAGATGTGGCCGCCACCGTGGATCGCCTCCTGCGCAACCGCGAGCCCCTGACCCAAACGCGCAGCCTGGACGAACACGGCCAGGTGGTGATCGAGCGCCCGGCTCTAGCCGGCCCCCAATGGCCCCCTGCAGGTGCAGCACGGGAGCGAGGTGGATGGCGGCGCTCTGGACGGATGGAAGCTCTGCCCAAGGACTCCGTCCCGCTAACGCGATCAGAACCGCTCGAAGGTTGTTCGCGACAGCGAGGAGAGCCAAGCCTGCTCTTGGACAAGCGGGAGGACGCTGTCCCGCCGACGCCGGCGGGATCCCATCCTGCGGTTCAGGTCGTGGCTGAATCCGGAGCAGCCGAAGAGGAAGAAGATTTGGACTGGGAGGGATCCGCTCTGGCTCCAGCAGAGCGGCAGTGGGATCCGGATGAGCCGCTGATGATCTACCCCTACGGAGTGAGCCGCTTCCATCTGGAGCAGGTGATCCAGACTTTGAAACTGCCGGCGGAGGTCACCAAAGACCTGGATGGGGCAGATATTGTCTTGGCTTTGCGATCCCAGGTGCGCAGCCGCTCCAAGATCCAGCAACTGGCCCACTCCCGCCAGATCCCGATTCATACTGTTAAGGCCAATACTTTGATCGCCCTGGCCCGCGCCCTGCGCCACATCCTCAACATCGAAAGCGAAGACGGATCTGATTCCGACCTGGAGCTGTTCATTCGCGCCAGCTCGGGCGACGAAACGGAAGCTCTGGAAGAGGCCCGCCTGGCAGTGGAGCAGATCGTCATTCCCAAGTCTCAGCCGGTGGAACTTTTGCCCCGTTCGCCTCTGATCCGCAAGCTCCAACACCAGTTGGTGGAACATTATCACCTGCGGGCCCAAAGCTTTGGGGAAGAGCCCAACCGCCGCTTGCGCATTTATCCCAACTAGAGCAACTCGACAACTTAGCCGGCTAGCCCAAGCGCTCCGCGCCGCT
>NZ_JANSJH010000017.1:28188-31723 GCF_047462495.1 Synechococcus sp. H55.2
AGGGAGAGGGGAGTTAGGGATCGACGTAACCAACCATTGGATGCCAGGATAAGCGGGTGCCAAGCCTTGGCGATGTCTCCTCAGTCCTCTCCCGGCCAGTCTCCTGGGGTGGCAAGTGGTCTGCCCGATCCCTTGCCCCCTCTTTCGACGCGACTAAAGGAAATTGCTGCGGTGTTCTTGCGGCTGGGATCCCTGGGGTTTGGCGGCCCACAAGCTCACATTGCCATGCAACACGATGAGGCGGTGATCCGGCGGGGCTGGATGAGCCAGGAGCAATTTGCCGAAGGGGTGGGCCTGTGTGAACTGTTGCCGGGGCCGGCTTCTACCCAGATGGGGATCTATGTTGGCTATGTGCGGGCAGGCTGGTTGGGGGCGGTGCTGGCGGGCTTTTGCTTCATCGCGCCGGCTTTTGTGATCGAGGTGATTTTTTCTTGGCTTTATTTTCGCTTTCAGGGGGTGCCACAGCTAGAGGGGCTATTTTTTGGGGTGGCCCCGGTGGTAATCGCCATTGTCTTGGCCTTTTGCTGGAAGCTGGGCCGCAAGGCGGTGCAAGACTGGAGCCGGGGGCTGATCGCGGTGGCGGCTTTTGCTCTGCTGCTAAGAGGGGTGAACATCCTGGTGTTGTTTGGGCTGGCGGCGCTGGTGGGGTTGGTGCTCTACGGGCCAAGGAGCCCTTTGCCAGGGATCCCAGCTCTGCTGCCGGGGCCGGTGTTGATGTTGGCCCAGACGGTGGGGGCCGCGGTTCCGCCAGAAACCCTAGCCGTGAGCAGCTTTTGGGGGCTGGAGCGCATTGGCACTTACTTCTGGCCTTTGACGCTGTTTTTTTTCAAGGTGGGCAGTGCCATCTTCGGGGGAGGGTTGGTGATCATTCCCTTCATCGCCGACGAAGTGGTGGATCAGTTGGGCTGGTTGACGCCAGCGGAGTTTTTGGATGGGGTGGCCATTGGGCAGTTTACCCCCGGCCCGGTGGTGCTGACGGCAGCTTTCATCGGCTACAAGGTGGCGGGGGTGTTGGGGGCGCTGACGGCGACGGTGGCGATCTTTGCCCCTTCTTTTGCCTTTATTTTGCTGGCAGCACCGCTGTTGCTGCGCATACGGCGCAACGCTTGGGTGAAGGGATTCCTGCAAGCCATCACCCCAACCGCGCTGGGGGCGGTTGCCGCAGCCACAGTGCCTCTGGCCCAAAAGGCGCTGCTACAAGAAACAACAGCAGCCTCGTTGATGGCCTTGGGGATCGGTGGGGCGGCCTTGATCGCCCTGCTGCGCTTCCGGCAGCCCACGTGGCTGTTGGTGATGGCTGGAGCGGGGTTGGGCTTGCTGGCCCGCAGCCTGTAGGTGCTTTTGCTTTGGATTCCTGGATCCCCTCTCTATTATGAAGAGAGCCTAACTCGCGCTTGCTGGGATTGACAGCGCTAACTTGCCTGGGGAAGCCCTTCTCCAGCGGGATCCCGGCCTTCCAGACGGCAGAACAGTTGCCGTATCAACAGCTCCCGTTGGCCCAGCGAGAGATGGGGGGCAAGGGTGCTTGGAAAGTGGGGCATGGCCAGAGTAACGCGATCCAGCAAGTCGGCGCGGCGGTGCTTTTGCTGGATGGCCCAAGCCCGCTGCACAAGATCTGCGGCTGTTCCCAGCTCCAGCCCTGCTCGTTCGGCCAGCCAAGCGGCCAATTGCTCCAAATCGGGGTCGAAGCGCAGCCGGTACATGTAGATCAGCATGCCAATCCCAAGCACTAGGCCTACAGCGCTGGCCACATAGGCAGCCTTGATGGAGGTTCCCGGCAGATAGGCCACCGCCGAGACGCGCAAGATTTCATAGGGGATGCGAATTAAGCTGTAGCCGACGACATAGGTCCAAACCCAGGTGCCATCTTTGAGTTTGGGAAAGCGCCAGAACATCCCCATCAAGAGGGCAAACAGAACCAGGTTGAGGACGCTTTCGTAGAAAAAGATGGGGTGAAAAAACTCAAACTGGCTGTATTGCGGCTCGCGGGCTTGGGGCGGGATGTACACCCGCAAGGGCCATCTGCTGTCGGGGAGAATGGGGGCCCCGTAGGCCTCGGAGTTAAAAAAATTGCCCCAGCGCCCGATGGCTTGGCCCAAAATTAACCCTGGCGTGAGCACATCGGCGTACTTCCAGCCGTTGATCCCGGTGGCGCGGCAATAGAGGTAAAGAGCAAGCGCGCCGGCCAGCACGCCACCGTGAATGATGATGCCTCCCCGCCAGATGGCGAAGGCCGAGAGGGGATCGTCCCTGAACTCCGACCAGTGGGTGAGGACGTAGTAGAGGCGGGCGCCCAGAAACCCGGACACCACCAGCCACAGGGCTAGGATCTCGACCCGTTCGCTGGCCTTGCCGGGCTCTTTCTCCAAATGGCGAGCCTCTGCCAGGGCTTTGGTCAGGAGCAGGCCGACCAACACGGCAATAGCCATCAGCAGGCCGTACCAGCGCAGCCCCAGCCCACCTACCAGAGGGGTTTCGGGGGGAAAACGGAAGACAAACTCTCCCGGTGAGCTGAAGGTAAGGCCCAGCAGACCTGCACTCCATGGATTCATCGACAACACCCTCTGCACCCCAAAATCCCCCAATTCAGTTCCAGCAGTCGGCTTCCATCAACCTCACCTGCCAGCAGGACGAAATCCTCTCCGGGTTCTTTGCTCCAGTTTTGAGCAGCCGTTCCCGCACCTCGATAGGGATCCATTCTTCCCGATCTTGCCACAGCAGCGATCCCCCTCAGGCTGCCCAGGCCATTCTTCTGGGGGATGTCGGCCTCAGTCGCGCTTCTAGTCCCGCAACACGTAGCCTACCCCGCGCACCGTCTGGATGAGGCGCTTCTCTCCTGGGCCTTCGATCTTGAGACGCAAGTAGCGGATATAGACCTCGATGATGTTGGAATCGCCCGTAAAGTCATAGCCCCACACATGCTCCAAAATCTGTTGGCGGCTGAGCACCTGGCGGGGGTGTTCCATCAAGTAGCGCAGCAGGTCGTATTCCTTGGCCGTCAGCTCCACCTGCCGCCCTCCCCGGCTCGCCTGCCGCGTCACTGGATCCAGCGTCAAATCCATAAACACCAACCGACCGTCACGGGATCCCTTGGGGTGCTGCAAATAGATCCGTATCCGCGCCAGCAACTCCTGAAGGCTAAAGGGTTTCACTACGTAATCATCCGCGCCGGCATCCAGCCCTGCCACCCGATCTGCCACCTCATCACCGGCGGTCATCAGTACCACGGGCACGCGGCTGCCCATCAAGCGCAGTTGCCGACAAACTTCCAACCCCGAGATCCCGGGCAACAGCCAGTCCAGCAGCACCAAGTCGGGGTTCTGGTCGCGGGCTGCCGCCAACCCTGCCGTGCCATCGCCGACCACACTGACCCGATACCCCTCATAGGTCAGCTCAGTTTCCAGGAAACGGGCCAGTTTGGCCTCATCTTCGATCACCAGAATGTGGGCTGAGGAGGATTCCGGTTCCGGCATATTCTCTCCTCAAAAGAAGAGGTGGGAAACTTGCTCACTGCCCACCAGCATACCCTAGCCGT
>NZ_JANSJH010000017.1:31823-33472 GCF_047462495.1 Synechococcus sp. H55.2
CAGCGCCTAGCCGCAAAATTGCGGGAGTTGGGCGTCGATCCTGAGGCAATCGACTAGTAGGTGCGCCCGCGCCAAGAGCGGGGGCGACTGAGGGCCGACAAGATCACCCGCAGGACAGCCAAGGGATCGGCCAGCGGCGAAGCCCAGAATGTCCAGGGGGGATCCTGGTAGGAGCCGCGAATGCCCGCCAGCACGCCCAAGCGCAGGGCGAGTAGGCCTAGGTTTAGCCCCAACAGAACCTGCTCTGTTAGGGAAAAGGGCAACCCCATCCCGGCCTTGATCCCCAGCCCCCCAACCGCCAAGACCGGGATCCCTTGGGTGAGCGCCAGCAGGGCGATATCCCCCCACAGCTGAGCTCTGGGAGTGGCGTCTTTCAAATCCAGGGATCGGCCCCACTCCCGCCAAGTTTCGCCAAAAGAAGTGTACATGCGCACCTTGAGCAGGTGCCGACCATCGCAGAAAGCTACCTTAAAGCCGGCTGCCGCGATCTGCCGCACCAGGGTGACGTCGTCGCAAAAGGAAGCCCGCGCCAGCGTGTAGCCGTTCATGGCTTCCAGCACCGAGCGGCGCACCAACATGCACTGCCCATTGGCCATCGTCCGCTCCGGCAGAGCAGCCGTGTCCCCTGCCGCCCCATAGCGGTAGATCAGGGTTGTCAAAAGAGCCGGCTGCAGCCAAGCTTCTCCCCAGTGCTCCAAGATAAACTGCGGCGCCAGGGTGATGAGATCCAGCTGGTTGGCCTGGGCAGTTTCCAGCAAGCGCTCTACCAGGACCGGCTGGGGGCGGGTATCGGCATCAATACCCAGGATCCACTCAGAGGCGGGATCCGATTGGAGAAATCCATAGTGCAACGCCCAGGGACGACCTACCCAGCCACTGGGCAGGGGATCGTCGGTCAAGAGGCGAAAGCGGGGATCCCGCTCGGCCATCTGCAGCACTTTCTCGCGGGTGCCATCCTGGGAGCGGCTATCCACCACCAGCACCTCGCGCACAACCGCTCCCTGGCGGTGCAGCCCTTCCAGGCAGGGATCCAGGCGCTTGGCTTCGTTGAGGGTGGGCAGTAGGACGCTGACCAGGCCCGGCGGGAAGGGGATCCCCGCTTGGCCAGGGGGCAGAGGGGAAGGACGCCACAAAGACGGCAGCAGCCGCGCCAGCAACACCGCCACCATTGGCAGCTGCAGGGCCAGCAAAATCAGGGCAGCCGCATCCCCCATCGGGATCCCGTGCGTATCCATTGGAGCTACCTTCCCACCTCAAACAAATCAAACAAAAGTTGCCCGGCGGAACCCAACCCGGCGACTTTGGTTCAGAATCAATGTGGCTCCCGACCTTGACTTTCTCAGCCCTTTGTGGATGTTTCCACCCAGCTCAGCCCCAAGGGATCCCTTGTCACCCTGGTCAAGCTTCCGGCAGGAAAGCTGGATCCCGCTTTGGTGCGGAAAGAGCTGGGCCAAATTCTTGCCGAGAAACCCAAACACCTCTTACTGGATCTAAGCCAGGTTACGCTGCTCGACAGCATGGGGGTGTCGGCTTTGGTGTGGGCAAGACGCACCTGTACTCCCGCCGGCTGTCATCTCAAGCTCTGCGGCTTAGGAGAACAAGCCAAGCTGGTTCTCAAGGTTACCCATCTGGATTCTCTTTTTGAGATC
>NZ_JANSJH010000018.1:0-32607 GCF_047462495.1 Synechococcus sp. H55.2
AGGGAACTTGGGGATCAACTGCCTAAGTTTCGACTCTGTGGGCGCGCAAGAGCACGTTGGTTCCCAATCCCTCTTGGGCCATCCAAAAAGCGCAAATCCACCACGAAACCTCGTCTTGGCGATAAATGCCACGGGTGAGGGGATAGGATTGCAAAAGGTCAGCCATCTGCGATAAAGCTGGCACCTCAGCCACATAATTGGCCCACACTTCGGGATCCAGATCCTCGTAAACGTAATCGGACGGGAAATATAGGTGGCTTGCTTCTAGGCCGGGCCGGTCGGTCAGGAGTAGTTGAGCGGGGTCAGAAGACTCACATCCCAAGCGATCCCCGATTTGAAACGTGAGTTGAAACAAGCGGTTAATCAGATCGAATTGTTCGGGGTTCATAATTTCAGAATTCCCAACTTGCGGGTGTGGGGTGAGCATCAGAATTGACAGGTGCGACGGCTGCGCTCCAGCTCCGGCTCGATCCAAGAGAGGGCAAAGTGGCTCACACAAGGCAACTGCGGAAAGCGGCGGGCCAGGGATCCCATCTGGATTTCCAAGCTGGGGCGTTTTCGATGCGCTTGTCCCCATAGGCCGGCGATGGCCGGGCAGACAAAGGTTTGGGGAGAGGCCACAGCCAGGATTTGCCCCACCTGCTGCACCACACAGGAGCCATCCTCGCACTTGGCATAGGCCATCGGGTGCCACTCCATGTTTGGATCAAAACGATCCCAAGGCTGGAGACGGGCGTCGAACCCTTCTCCCACCGCCTGGTTGCCCTCGGGGAAAAAGACGGCCCCGGTCGGGATCCCAAGGCTTTGGGCCGGTTGGGCAGCTTGCCGCAGGTAATCGAGGATCCCATAGCGGGCAAACTCAACGCTGAGCTGCCAGAGCTGCTCTTGCCAGCGCTCCTGTCGGAGAGCGGCGCTAGGGGTAGGGGTGGGATCCGGCGGCGCTGCTTTTGGACGGGGAGCCGCCAAATTCTCTAAATCCCTATTCCCTGAATCACCTTCTGAATCGGCATGGGTGGAATGCCAATTCTCGCCTGCTTTGCTTTGGGCCATCCCGTCCCCTAGTTCTGGAGAAAGCGGCCGCTCCCTGCTTGCGCTGGGCTTGGGATCCCCTGGCTGGCGCCAGCGGGGCTCTTCGGCATAGGTGGCATCCAGATGGAGAACATCTGCCACAGTAATATAGCCCTGGCTGAGGTAACGCTCCAGCAAGGCTCGGCCCGCCGGGTTTTCTGCCAAATCCAGGTAGGCTTGCCGGGCTGCCTCCCCATGGATCCACAGATCCTGGACGGTGGCTGCCAGGCTGGATCCCCCAGAGCCGCGGGGATAGCGAATGTAGTCGAAGAGGATCCCATCCGGCTGCCGCTGCAGGATGCGGCGGATCAGCTCGGCAAAATCCCGTCGCGCCAGAGGATGAAAGGGATCCACAAACACCTCATCCGGGCTGCCCAAATCTTCTGCAAGGGCTGTCGCTGGATCCAAGACGGTGGTGAGGCCACGGCCGTTGCGGGCCAAGACTGCCTGGCGATCTGGGAGAAGCCCGTAGCTGTAGCCGAAATTGAGGGAAAACACCCAGGCATAGGCCGATAACCCCCGCCGTCGCGCCGCCTTGAGAGCCAGATCCAACAAATCGGCATTGGGCTGCAGGCTGGGCCAGATCCCGCCCGCCCCATCGGGCAGAATGGAGCGGCCATCGTAAAACGTCTCGATAAAAACGCGGTTATAGCCCAGGTTCACCACCTGGTCAAACACCTGATCCAGTACGCCTGGATTGGCATCACAGGGATGCAAGCGCACCCAAATGGCCTGAATCTGCGGCCAACGGCGGCTGCGGCAGGCAATCAAGGCAGCGCGATGTTCGGCTAAAACTTGGGTGTATTCGGCCCAAGCGGCCTCTGATTGGGTGGCCCGCTGGCGCAGTTGAGCCTTGCGCGCCACTTCCTCAGGGGGTTGCCGGCAGAAGGCATCGAGCTGAAGAGCAGACAGGGATCCTGTCTGTTCCCCGCTGCCCTGAAACCTGGGATCGGAGTCAGGAAAAAGGGAATGGCCAAACCTCGGGAATTGGGCCTGGGCGGCAATTCCGGATCCCAGCCACATCAGTGCGCCGAGCACACCTGCAAGCCATTTCCGCTGCTGCCTTGGCAACCTCAACACCCTTAACCCCACCGAGGATTGCTGTAGCCCTATCTCCCCCTAGAGACCGGCAGGCCCGAGGCAATTGTTCCCGCCCCCAGCCAATTGCGCTCAACTTTGAGAGGAGAGCTAGAGCTTGGGATCCCTTGCCCTATCCGCCTCAATCTGGGCCAACTGCTGCCGGGCCGCCTGCCGCATCACCTCCACCGGCACAGGCTTGCCCCCCAGCCAGAGGGAGAGGGCCTTGGCCCCCTGGTGGATCAGCATCTCCAGGCCACTGATGGGGGTGTGGCCTAACGCTGCGGCCATACGCAGCAGGGGAGTGGGATCCGGTACATAGATGAGATCGTAGACAACGGCGCCGGCGGGCAGAAGGCGCAGTTGCTCCCGGCTGAGGGGAGACAGCTCAGCAGGGGATCCCGGCTTGTACATGCCCACGGGGGTGGTGTTGACCACAAGGGAAGTCTTGGGCAAGTGGCGCTCCAGCTCGGCCCAGCTCAGCGTTTCCACCTGGGGCCAGGTCTGTTGCAAAGCCTGTAACTTCTCAGGGGATCGCCCGGCCACCCGTACTGGCCCCAACTCCAACTCCAAACAGCCCTGGATGGCCGCCCGCGCCGCCCCGCCACAGCCCAGGATCAGGGTCGGGATCCCCTTTTCCAGGCCCAGCAAAGGCTGAACAAAGCCGTCGATATCGGTGTTGGTGCCGCCCCAGCCTCCCTCCGGCAAGGCGTAGACCGTGTTTACTGCTCCCACCTTTGCCGCCCGCGCTTCCACCTGGCTGAGCAAAGGCAGAATCGCCTGCTTGTGGGGAATGGTGACGTTAAACCCCCGCACCCCGATGGCCGCCAGCCCGGCCACCGCCACTGCCAGGCGCTCTGCCGCCACCGGAAAGGGCACGTAGCAGTAGTCTTCTCCCATGGCCGCCAAGGCAGCGTTGTGCATCGCCGGGGATAGGCTGTGGGCCACCGGATCCCCGATCAGGCCCAGCAATTGCGTACTTCCCGAAATCCGCCTGTCCACCCCAGCTCCTAAGGGATCCCTGCCCTGTAGCTCCGACTAGTTAGACTCCGACTCCACCCGATCTAAAGTTTGCCGGTAGCGCTGCCGCCAACTGGCCAGGGATTCTTCCGAAATGTGGTCGATTAAATTGCTCATCTCGCCCAGGATCTGGTAGACGCGGTCAAAGCTTTGGCGGGTGCGCTCTTCTTGATCTGGCTGGCGCACCTGCACCAGGTACAGGCTCATCTTGATGGTTTGCAACCGGTTTTTGCCCAGATCCTCCAGCATTTCCCGAATTTGCCCGATCGCCTCCTGCCGCACCCGGCGTTGCCGCCGCCGCAACAGCCAGAACAGGATGCCGTGGATAACTCCCACCACGGTGGCGCTGATCGCCGTTGCCGTCGCCACGGAAAGAGCGCTGCGGCTGGCCACCCAGCCGCTGAGTAGGATTACGCCTATCCCCACCGCCGTCAGGATCAGCTCGATGTTGTTGAGAAACCACCTTCTTGCTGGCTTCCAGATGGCGGATTGGCTCCGACTAGAATTGAACATGGCTGTTCTTCCCACCTCCCACCTGCCTATTCTGCTGCGGCCAACCCACCGCCGGATTCTGGGGATCGGACTTACCGGCGCAGTCGCCATCCTCCGCGGCCCAGTTGACGCTTCAGACGCCGCCGCGGTTTCCGCCGGCGGATCCCCAAGGGCTGCTGAGAGCGGGATCCAGCTTCAAACCGCTCAGCCCTAGGCTCCCGCACCCCTTGGCTGAGATCCTGGTTGTGTTGCCGCAACTCCTCGAGCTGCCTGAGGCGAGTTTCCAGCTCTTGGCGTAGCTCGGCATTCTCTTTTTCTAGATGTTGCAAACGCTTCAGCAGCTCTGAGGACGCCGTCCCGCTACTGCAATCGGAAACCGGGATGGGATGGGGTGCAGTCACCACCGAAGTGTGGACATTTTTGCTGTCTCGCAGGGCTTGGGCAGCCCGTCGCACCAGGGCCACCCCCTTGGGATCGTCCTTATCTGTGAGGGTGGCCGCCCCAAATTGAAGCTGCACCGGCAGCGCTCGCCCATTCACCACAAAGGGATCCTGGATCAACCGCTGGCAGCAGCGCTCGGCGGCAATCTGGGCAGCAGCCAGAGTGCTCCCCGGCAGCACCACAATAAACTGCCCCTCGTCGTAGCAAAAGAGGTCATCCCCCTCTCGCAAGTTGTGGGCCAAGCGATCCGTAAACAGCTTGAGAAGAGCAGCCCGACCGCCGGCCTCTAGGCCTTGCCCCAGAGCACTGAGGTTGGCCAAGCGCAGCACAAACAAACTGAGGGGATCTGATTGGGCACGGGCTTGGGCCACCCGCAACGGCAAGCGAGTAACCAAATCCTGCCGATTGCCCAAAGCAACCGAGCCAGAAGGAGATGAGACTTGTTTTTGTCCAGTCTGGAGCAGATATTGCTGGCGGCGGCTCTCCACAATGCGCAGCCCTGCCCGCACCCGCGTCAGCAGCTCTGCCGCCTGAAAGGGCTTGGAGAGGAACTCATCGGCTCCGGCTTCTAACGCCCGCTCCATGTTGTCGTTGCCCTCGCGGGCAGTCATGAGGATGTAGTACACCCAAGCATATTCGGGTGATTGCCGTAGCTGCCGGCATAGATCCAGGCCATTTAGATTGGGCATGACCCAGTCGGCGATGATGAGATCTGGGATCCGGCGGCGGATTTGCTCCAGGGCAGACAAGCCATCCAAAGCATAAGAAATACTACAGCCCTGCTTACCCAAAAAGTTGGACAACATCTCTGCCACCATGTAACTGTCATCCACGATCAGCACATGGGCCCGCAAGCTGCTGGCTCCGCCTTTGCTAGCGCCCAAGCCCGCCTGAGGGCCTTCAGACGTACCAGTGGCAGCAGCGTTCTCCAAATTGGGATCCACGGGTAAGCCAAAGCCAGATGACAAGGAAATCCGGGAAAGCAAACTTTCCCGTGTTTTCCATCGTTATTCTAGACGTAGGGATTGGCAGCCACTACCTAACTTTGCCGGGTTATTTTTTTGAGATTTTTGAAGTTTCGCAGTCATTCTAAACGCGAGGAAGATGCTTCTGGGCGTTCCCCGCTACTGCTCCTCACGCCCCCAGGGGGAATCCTCCTCTGCCCCAGGGAGAGGGAAGGCAGGGTTCGCCGTGACTTCATGGCCACCCCAGGAACCTAGAAACGAATCTCGAGCGTGACTTGGGCGCGCACGGCTTGTTGTCCTCCTTCCACCGGTGTGGAAGCTGCTTCTAGGCGGGCATAGTCTGCTTGAGCAGCCAAAGGAACTGGCGGCGCGATGGAGCCCTCGCTGTGAATTTGGATGCCCTCCACAGAACGAATGCTCAGGTTCAAGGCCCTCAACACATCGCTGGCTTGACGTTGGGCATCTTCCACGGCCTGGGTCAGGGCACGGCTGCGCGCCTGCAGCAAGGTGGCCTCATCCGCTCGGAAGCTGACCGATTCCACCTGGGTAGCTCCGGCGGCCACGGCTTCATCCAGCACCTGTCCGGCTCGGGCTATGGGTACTTCAAATTGCAGGCTGTTTTGCCCCTGTACCCCGGTCAGGCGGGGTGGGCTCTGCTGGTAGTCGTATTGGGGATAGAGAGAAATGCCGGTGGTCTGCAGGGCGCTCACCTGCAGCTCTTTGAGGCGGTTCACCAGCCGCTCCGAGCGCTCGGCCACCTGCTGCTGGACCGCTTGGGCTGTCTCCCCTTGGAGCACCACCCCCAGCCGGATTACCGCAATGGAGGTTTCCACCGCAACAGATCCCTGGCCGGTTACCGTCAAGGTTCGGGATCCCTCACCGGGACTGGCCATTGCCCCGCCTCCAGCGATTGCGTTCCAACCCAACAGTGCCAGCGCCAGTACCACGCCCAGCCAGGCCACCCCCTTCAGCCTTTTCCACCCCTTGAGCCTGTTCATTGCTTTCCCCTTCAGTCCGTTCAACCCCAGCCTACTCCCACCGTTCCTCTAGCTGATCTGACAAAAGCCCCAGCCACCAGTTCCCTAACCTCACCCAGCCGCTGCGTTCTTGCCCCCCCGGATTGCGTATCCGCACATAAAACACGCGTTGATACTTGGAAGTGCTGCCGGAAAAAGGCCCCAGCCGCCAATACCGCGCCTCCTGGCTCAGAATGGAGTAGCCATGCTTTGCCGCCCACCGCTGCAGCAGCTCCTGGCTGCGTCTTTGTTCCCAGACAAAAATTCCCAGGAACAGGGCAACGGCAACCACTGCCCCCAGCAGGGCCAATGCCAGCTCAGACATAGGGATAGACAGCAAGGCTATTGCCCATCGTATGGGAGTTGCTCCAAGGCTGGGATCCCCGGCTGCAAAAGTTAACCTTTGCCGCCTCAGCCGCTTCCAAAAGAGCGATCTCCGCTCCTGTATGATCGAGTCAGCGTGGTCAAAACTCGATTTGTTGATTGAGTAAATTGATAAGGTCTTTTTGAGAATGGCTGCATCGAAACTGCGACAACTGCTGCACGACCTGGATGTTGAGCTGCAAAAAACCCCTGGCTTGGATGAAAAGCAGCGACAGCACATCGCCACCATTCGCCAAGAGGTGGAAGCGGTGCTGGCCGAGCTGGGATCCCCGAGTGAGAGCAAGCAAAATCAAGGGCGTAGAGATCGCATTGGGGAGGCGCTGGGCCTGTTCGAGACCTCGCATCCCAACCTCACCCTGATCCTGGAGCAAGTGATCGACACGCTGGCAGGGATGGGTTTGTAGTTTATGAGGAGGGCTCACCAGCAAGCTCCTCTGCCTGCTAGCCTTGGTAATGCGTTGAATAGCTCCTGTTTATGACCGGCACTCTCCATCCCACCTCGTTTAACATCACCCGCTCCCAACAGATTTTTGCCCGAGCAAAAGGGCTCATGCCCGGCGGGGTCAGTTCCCCGGTGCGCGCCTTCAAGTCGGTGGGCGGGGATCCCGTCGTGTTTGACCGCGTCTCAGGAGCCTACGCCTGGGATGTGGACGGCAACCAGTACATCGACTACATCGGCAGTTGGGGGCCGGCGATTGTCGGCCACGCCCATCCCGAGGTGATCGAGGCTCTGCACCGAGCTTTGGAGAAAGGCACCAGCTTTGGCGCCCCTTGCGTTTTGGAAAACGAGCTGGCCGAGCGGGTGATCGAGGCGGTGCCCAGCGTGGAGATGGTGCGCTTTGTTAACTCCGGCACCGAAGCTTGCATGGCGGCGCTGCGCCTGATGCGGGCCTACACGGGGCGGGAAAAGGTGATCAAGTTCGAGGGCTGCTACCACGGCCATGCGGACATGTTTTTGGTCAAGGCCGGCTCAGGGGTGGCCACGCTGGGCCTGCCGGATTCGCCAGGGGTACCTAAGGCCGCTACCAGTGCCACGCTGACCGCCCCCTACAACGATCTAGAGGCAGTCAAGGCTCTGTTTGAGCAGCATCCCGACTCCATTGCGGGCGTGATCCTAGAGCCGGTGGTGGGCAATGCCGGCTTCATTCCGCCGCAGCCGGGCTTTTTGGAGGGTTTGCGGGAGCTGACGCAGAAGTATGGCGCCCTGCTGGTGTTTGACGAGGTGATGACCGGCTTTCGCATCAGCTACGGCGGTGTGCAGGCCAAGTTTGGTGTCATCCCCGATTTAACCACCCTGGGCAAGGTAATCGGCGGCGGCCTGCCGGTGGGGGCCTACGGCGGTCGGCGGGAGATTATGGAAATGGTGGCGCCGGCGGGGCCGATGTACCAGGCGGGCACCCTCTCCGGCAACCCGCTGGCCATGACGGCCGGGATCCACACCCTCGATATTTTGCGTCGCCCCGGTACCTATGAGTATCTGGAGCGGATTACCGAGAAGCTGGCGACGGGGCTGCTGCAGATTGCGCAAGAGACCGGGCACGAGATGTGTGGGGGCCATTTGCCCGGCATGTTCGGCTTCTTCTTCACGGCTGGCCCAGTGCGCAACTACGAGGAGGCCAAGCGCTCGGACTTGCAAAAGTTTGCCCGCTTCCACCGCGGCATGCTGGAGCGGGGGGTGTATCTGGCGCCCTCGCAATTCGAGGCCGGCTTCACTTCCTTGGCCCACACCGAAGCCGATGTGGAGAGAACCCTCGAGGCGGCGCGAGAGGTGCTGCGCACGCTCTAGGGTTTCTTCTCCCCTCTCCCCTTGGGAGAGGGGTTGGGGGTGAGGGTGATCTGCACTGGGATCATGGCCGAGCACATCCACCGCAACTGGCGCATCACCACCCAAACCACCGACAAGGGGTTCATTTTTTGCTGTCAGCGGCTACGTCAGGATGGCTCGGTGGAGTTTGCCGCCCCAGCCTACGGCTACTTCCACAATGAGGCCGAGGCAATTTTGGCCGGCATGGTCTGGATCGACCGGCAGCAACTGCCGGATCACCTGGATGGCCTGCTCTTCGACAACGAGGAGCCAGAAAGTTAGCTCAGGGCTTTTTCCCCCACCAACTGTTCCCAGCCCAAGCCTTTGAGGGCGGCGTTGCGCCGCAGTGGGCGGGTGACCAGCTCCAGCAGCGCCTGGGTGTTGCCGAAGCCGTGGATCTGGGCAAAGGTAAACTCCACCGACCACTTGGTGGTGACGCCGCGGGCTTCGAGGGGGTTGGCGTGGGCCATGCCCGTGATTACCAGATCCGGCTGCAGGGCTTTGATGCGCTGCAGTTGGTTGTAGTTATCCGGCTTCTCGACAATGGTGGGCTTGGGCACCCCCATCTCCTCGCAGGTGCGCTCCAGGAGGGCCAGCTCGGCGGCCTGGTAGCGCTTGTCGAGGTAAGGGATCCCGATTTCCTGCACCGTCATACCGCAGCGCACCAGGAAGCGGGCCAGGGAGATCTCCAGCAGGTTATCCCCCATGAAGAAGACGCTCTTGCCCCGCAGCAGGCCCAGGTACTCCTGAACCTGGGGGTGACGCCACACTTCCCCTTCCCGCTCTGCCAGGCCTTGAGTCGGGATCCCCAGCTCGCCGGCGATGGCCTCGATCCAGGCGCGGGTGCCATCCGGCCCGATGGGAAAAGGAGCGGTGATGAGCTTGGCCTTTTTGCGGCGCACCAGCGTGGTGGCGGTGCGGCTGAGGAAAGGATTTACCCCCACCACATAGGTGCCCGGCTCGATGGCCGGCAGCTCCTCGTAGCGCTTGGCCGGCAGCCAGCCGGAGACGCGGATCCCGTACTTTTTCAGCTCCAGGGTGAGTTGGGTTACCACCGGATCCGGCACGGAGCCGAAGATCACCAAGGGGGGATGTTTGGGGAAGCCTTCTTCCTCTTTCTTTTTGCCGGGGCGCAGCCCGTAGAAAAGAGCCTGCAGGCCACCCCGCGTCTCCCGCTCTTCTTCCTGCACCTGCTCCGGGCAGCGCTGGGCCATAGAGGCCAAAACCGTGTCTTCCCCCTGGGTAAAGGCGTAGTCGAGGCCATTGGCCCGCGCCACCACAATCGGGATCCCGATCTCCCCTTCCAGCTTCTGGGCTAGGCCCTCCAGATCCATCTTGATGATCTCGGTGGTGCAGGTGCCGATCCAGACGATGACGCTGGGATTGCGATCCCGCTGGATTTGCAGGCACAGCCGCTTCAGCTCCTCGTAGTCGTTGAGCTTGGCGCTGATGTCCCCCTCTTCCAGCTCGGCCATGGCATAGCGCGGCTCGGCAAAGATCATCACCCCCATGGCATTTTGCAAAAAGTAGCCACAGGTTTTGGTGCCGATCACCAAAAAGAAGCTGTCTTCAATTTTGGGGTAGAGCCAAGCCACGCAACTAATCGGGCAGAAGGTGTGGTAGTTGCCGGTCTCGCATTGAAAGTGGAGGGTATTGGAAGCATCCACAGCAGCAGTCATCGTCGGCTCCTAGAAAAGGGTTTGTCAAGCTAGGGGGCGACCAATTGGGGCACGCCCACCAATTTCTCGCTCAGATCCCAGAGCAGCTTGGCCTTGGCCGCATCCCCCGCCTCGTCCGAGACTTCTTGGTTAAAGGGCTTGGCATTTTTCCGTTGCCGGTTGCCCCAGCTCCAGTAGAATCCCGACTGGCGAAACTCCGGATCCGCCACCACCTGGGCCACCCGCTCGCCGGCCAGCTCTTGGGAGACGTAGCCGCCGGTGACGTTTTTCTGAAACCAGGGGAACAGCTTTTGGAAGAGGGGATAGTGATGGCGGAAGAGGGCTGTTTCCGCCACACAGCCCGGGTAGAGGGAGAGAAACGTGATGCCGGTGCTCTCGTGGAAGCGGCGGTGCAGCTCCCGCATGGTGAGGATGTTGCAAACTTTGCTGTCTTTGTAGGCTTTGACGGGATCGAACTTGCCGCCATCGGCCATGCTGATCGGTTCCTTGAAGCCCTGGGCAAAGCCCCGCAGATCCCCCAGGTGGGGTTGGGGTGGGATCTTGCCCCCCAGCTCCTTGGGGTTGTGGGTAACCGTGCCCAGGATCACCAGCCGCCGATCCGGATAGGTGGAGCGCTTCAGATCCTCCAGCATCAGGTGGCAGAGCAGGAAGTGCCCCAGATGGTTGGTGGCCATGGTCAGCTCATAGCCCTCCGGGCTGCGCAAGGGCTGCTTAAGCAAGGGCATGTAGATGGCGGCGTTGCACACCAGGGCATCCAGAGAGCGGCCCGACTGGCGAAATTGTTCGACAAATTGCCGCACACTGGCCAAGCTGGCCAGATCGATCGGCATCAGGGTGTAGCTGGGGATCCCCACCTGCTGAGCCATCCGCTGGCCTTTGTCCAGATCCCGACAGGCCATCACCACGTGCCAGCCCCGCTTGGCCAAAGCCAAAGCTGCGTACAGGCCAACGCCCGAAGAGGCTCCAGTAATCACCACGGTGGGTTGCACTTGTGCTTGCATATCCAACTCCTCTGCCATGTCCTCAAGATGGATCTCCTGCACAATCCATCTTGGGGCGGAAAGCGGGCCAGACAACGAATTGATAAGGTTTGCGACGGTTTTCCGAAACAATTGCTTCACTTTTAGACACACCGGCAAGCTGGCAGGTTTGGGATCCCTTACACCAGCGCCGGCTCCCGTGCCGGGGCGTTGTAAAAGTCCGACAGCAGGGCAAACAGCTCCCGATCCTCAGCAGGCCGGGGCACGATCCCTTCCGGGCGGGCCAGCAGCTCGTCGGCGATGTTCAGGTAGTACTGGCAGACGGGCTCCAGGCTGGGATCCGTCTCTGCCATCTCGAAGAGGGTTTTGCCCTTGACCCGCGAAATGCGAATGTCCTCGACCAGTGGCAGCACCTCGAGCACAGGCATGGGCACTGCCGAGACGTATTGGTCGATGAGATCCCGCTTGCTGGTGCGGTTGCCGATTAGGCCGGCCAGGCGCAGCTTGCGGGTTTTGGCTTTTTCTCGCACCGAGGCGGCAATGCGATTGGCGGCAAACAGGGCGTCAAAGCCGTTGTCAGTAACGATCACACAGTAGTCGGCGTAGTTGAGGGGGGCAGCAAAGCCGCCGCACACCACGTCCCCCAGCACGTCGAAGAGGATGACGTCGTACTCGTCAAAGGCGTTCAGCTCCTTCAGGAGTTTGACGGTTTCTCCCACCACATAGCCGCCACAGCCGGCCCCTGCCGGCGGCCCTCCCGCCTCGACGCAATCTACGCCGCCGTAGCCGCGGTAGATCACATCCTCGGGGTAGATGTCTTCGTAGTGGTAGCCCTTGGCTTCCAGGGTATCGATGATCGTGGGGATGAGAAAACCAGTCAGGGTGAAGGTGCTGTCGTGCTTGGGGTCACAGCCAATTTGCAACACCTTCTTGCCCCGCCGGGCCAAGGCCACCGAGAGGTTGCAACTGGTGGTGGACTTGCCGATCCCACCCTTCCCGTAAACTGCCAACTTCACAGCACGTTCCTCCACAAGCCTGACAAGGGCCATTATCGGCAGCTAACCCACTCCCTGAGAAGTGTTGAGAAGAATTAAGGCAAGCCTAAAACAAGTTAAAGCAATTTCTTAAATCGCCAGACGGACAAATCCTCGCCCAAAAGATTCTTCGAGCCGATTTTTGGCTTTTTTCCAGCTTTTGTTTTTTGTTTTTTCGTAAAAGCAGATCAAAAACAAATCATTCATCTCTCCCTGGCTTTGACAAGCGCTGCTCCCGTCAACTCGCTGGAGACTGCCGGCGGGATCCCTTTTCCCGCTTTGAGGGAGAGTCTCAAGAATGGTCTCAATGGCCAGAGGAGACGCGGAATCCCCAACTTCAAAAGGGATCTCAGGGATCGAAGGCAAAGGCAATCTGCACGGCCCCTGTAGAATCCACCTCAACCCTGCGCAGGAATTCCCGCAGGTAGGCGCGGCGCTCGCTCTCGCTGAGGTCTTGCCAGAAGGGCAGGATGGAGAGAGTTTGGGCGATCTGGAGGAAGTTGGCAGGAGGGAGCTGTTCCAGCTTTTGGGCCAAACGGGCCGTTTCCGCCCGCAGTTGGTAGCAGCGCTGGGCCAGGGAGGGCTCATCCATCAGTCCAGATTGCTGCAGCTCCTCCAGTTGCCGCAGCCGCTCGCTGTTGGCCTGGATCTGGGCTTGGAGCTGTTGGCGGGTTTGGTCCAGGGCCTGCCGATCCAGGTTTTGGGCACGGTGGGGGAGCTGCTCGCAGACCTGGCGGATCACCTCCTGCAGGACTTGGGCGTAGTGGAGGCTGTAGCGACAGGTTTGGCAACGCAGGTAGAGGTAGGAGGAGCCGTTCCTCTTGGCCTTGCCGGGGGTGGTTTGCACGATGCGCAGAAGGCTGCCACAGGTACGGCAATGGACTAGGCCGGCCAGGGCGCGGGGGGCGCTGGCGCTGCGGCGTGGGATCCTTTGGTTGCGTTTGAGCCAGCGATCGATCTGGGCCGCTTCCGTGCGGCTGAGGAGGGCGGGGTGGGTATCGCGCAGAACGGTGCCGTCGGCATAGGCCAGATCCCCGCGATAGACCGGGTTGAGCAGCCAGTTGCGCCCCGTGGCCACCGAAATGCGCTTGTGGTGTTTTTCTTCCAAAAAGCGCACCGCTTGGCGCAGGGATCCGTAGAGAAGAAAGTGCTGGAAAAAATCCTGAACAACAGGGGCCTGGCGGCGCTCCAGCACATAGCGCTCCCCCTCGCGGCGATAGCCAAAGGGAGCCGGGCCGGGGGGAGGTTTGCCCGCCAGACGGTTGCGGGCTTGGCTGTGGCAGAGGCGGCGGCTTTGCAATTGATGGGGGATCTCGGCCAGCAGCGGGATCCAGTCGGCAGCCTCGCTGGGGGTGTGCAAGCCGGATTGGGTCGCCAGGCTCAGTTGGATCCCCGCCTGTTGGATCTGCAACAGCCGTTGGTGGACTTCCTCCGCCCGCTCCCCCAGATCCGCCAGGCGCAGCAGCAGCACCTGCTGCACCGATCCGGCGGCGATGTCCTGCAACAGCTCCTCCAGATAAGTTCGGGATCCCCAATCGTGCAGGATGGGATCGGCTCCTTGTGCCTTCAGCCAGGCCAACTCCTGCTCCGGCAAGGGGGCGTGGGCAGGTGTGTAGAGGTAGCCGTAAACGCTCATGGACAAGCAACCAAGCTGTGGTCACCGCTGCCGCGC
Source organism: Synechococcus sp. H55.2 (assembly GCF_047462495.1). Classification (NCBI taxonomy): domain Bacteria; kingdom Bacillati; phylum Cyanobacteriota; class Cyanophyceae; order Synechococcales; family Synechococcaceae; genus Synechococcus; species Synechococcus sp. H55.2. The sequence goes on from NZ_JANSJH010000018.1 coordinate 13,633, forward strand.
CCGAGCGGAATCGAGCACCTGGCGAATGCTGCCCTGGGCCTGCTGCAATTGCCGACGGGCCTCCTGAACAGAGCACCCCATCAAGGTCACAAGGATCGCCGTTTTGACTTCTCCATCACAAGTCTGCAGCACTTGGGCAGCCGTGGTGGGATCCAGATCGCAAGCCAGGGCTACAATTCGCTCCGCCCGCTGTTTGAGCTTGGCGTTGCCGGCCTGCAGATCTACCATTAGGTTGCCATAGGTCTTGCCCAGGCGGATCATCACTCCGGTGGAGAGGGTGTTCAACACCAGCTTTTGGGCTGTGCCGGCTTTCATGCGGGTGGATCCGAGGATCACCTCCGGCCCCACCAAAGGGGCGATGGCAATCTCCACCTGCTCGGTCAGGGGGGAAGGACGGTTGCAGGCCAGGCCAATCGTGAGCGCCCCAATGCTTCTGGCGGCTTGGATCCCACCCAGCACATAGGGGGTACGACCGCTGGCGGCAATTCCCACAACACTATCTTGAGCTTGGAGATGGAGACTCTCCAGAGCGCGGGCAGCGGCTTCGGCGTCGTCCTCTGCGCCCTCTACCGCCTGGGTCAGAGCCCTTTCCCCCCCGGCGATCAAAGCCACCACCTGTGTGGGGGCAGTGCCGAAGGTGGGCGGGCATTCAGCCGCATCCAATACTCCCAGGCGCCCCGAAGTTCCCGCCCCAATATAGATCAGCCGCCCGCCACGCCCCATCCGCTCGGCAATGGCATCGATGGCTTGGGCGATCGGCTCTGCTTGGTCAGCCACCGCTGCCGGCACCCGCCGATCTTCGGCGTTGATCCGTCTCACCAGTTCCAAGGTGCTGAGGCGGTCAATCTCGGCTGTGGCCAGGTTGGGGCTTTCGGTCAGGGATCCCGGATCCCAGGAGAAATAGGAGGAGGGCATAGCAGCGGCTGTTCAGGTGAGAGGGATCTGTCTTCGCCGGTTCTGGGTTTTGTCCTCTTGGATTCTATCGGTGGCGAGGCGCGGGGTTGAGCCTCTTTCCCTCAGCTCAATGCTAGAGTGAACCCAGCCGAGAAACTGCACGTTCCCGGATCCCTATGCCAAAAGTGCCTGTGCTGAAGCCGGATCAGGCTTACACCTTCAGCAGCTATTTTGATCTTCCCTTTGAACCGGAAGATGTGTTGGCCGAGTTTGGCTATACCTTTACACGACGAAAGATTACCTGGCCAACTCTGGAACGACTGCCCAATGGCGCAGACTTGAGACTCAGCCTAGAGCAGCTTTTACCCTACATTAGCTTAAAAAGTGAAGCAGCTCGTCGAGAAATCCTGATTGCCCCACTTTTACTGAAGGTAGTACAGTATACCCAAGCGCAAATGCGGATCGAATATGCAATTCAAGTCAGCGAGAAGCTTAAAGGTACCCTGGACTACTATCTCTATACAGACCGCTCTTTGCTGGTTGTCGAGGCCAAAAAAGCCGACCTTACTCAAGGCTTAACCCAATTATCTGTAGAGATGATTGCCCTGGATCAGTGGCTCGGCGACGGCCAAGCTGTCCTTACGGGAGCCATCACCTCTGGGGAGCTGTGGCAATTCGCCCTGCTGGATAGACCAAACAAAGGTATCTACCTGGATCCCTATACTTACCCCTATCCCGACGAAGTAGACCGGATCTTATCGATCTGTATAGCTGCGCTGAAATCTGCGGATTTGGAGCGCAGTATTCCCTAGATTTAGATTCGACTTGGAACTTTCGGCTCAGGATCATCAGAAAATTAAACTTATGTCAGCGTTTCAACTGGTTTCTCCTTATCAACCCATGGGGGATCAACCCAAGGCGATTGCCGGCTTGGTGAAGTCAATTTCAGAGGGCCATCGCTTTCAAACCCTGCTGGGGGCCACCGGAACCGGTAAAACGTTTACCGTTGCCCACACCATCCAGCAGGTCGGCAGGCCCACCTTGGTGATGGCCCATAACAAAACGCTGGCGGCGCAACTGTGCAACGAGCTCAGGGAGCTTTTTCCTTACAACGCCGTCGAATATTTTATTAGCTATTATGACTATTATCAACCGGAAGCCTATGTGCCCAGCACCGATACTTACATCGCCAAATCTTCTTCCATCAACGATGAGATCGACATGTTGCGGCACTCCGCCACCCGCTCTTTATTTGAACGGCGAGATGTTATTGTCGTCGCTTCTGTAAGCTGCATCTACGGCTTGGGCATGCCGGAGGAATACCTGAAGGCCTCCATCCCTCTCAAAGTCGGCCAGGAGATCAACCAACGGGAGATCTTGCGGGAGCTGGCCGGCATCCAGTACGAGCGCAACGATTTGGAGCTGGCACGGGGACGATTTCGCGTCAAAGGCGATGTGCTGGAAATTGTGCCGGCGTATGAAGATCGGGTGATCCGCATTGAATTTTTTGGCGATGAGATCGAGGCCATTCGCCTGATTGATCCGGTTACAGGTGAGATTTTGACCAGCCTCAGCGCCCTCAGAGTTTACCCGGCTCGCCACTTTGTGACACCAGAAGAACAATTGGAGCGGGCAATCCTCGACATTGAGCAGGAGCTGGAGAAGCAACTGGCCCTTTTCCGCAAAGAGGGCAAGCTATTGGAAGCCCAACGGCTAGAACAGCGCACCCGCTACGACCTGGAGATGCTGCGGGAGGTGGGCTATTGCAACGGCATCGAAAACTACTCCCGGCACTTGACGGGGCGCAAAGAAGGGGAGCCGCCTGCCTGTTTGGTGGATTATTTCAAGGCCAACGATTGGCTCCTGGTGGTGGACGAATCCCACGTTACCGTGCCCCAAATTCGCGGCATGTACAACGGCGACCGTGCCCGCAAACAGGTGCTGGTGGATCACGGCTTTCGCCTGCCCAGTGCCCTCGACAATCGCCCCCTCAAAGCCGAGGAGTTTTGGGCCAAAGTCCACCAGTGCATCTTCGTTTCCGCCACGCCCGGCAACTGGGAACTGGAGCAGAGCGGAGCCCAATTTCAAACCCTGGTGGAAGATGGCAAGGCCATAAAGTTTTATCTGCCGGGCAGCGGTCGGGTTGTGGAGCAAGTCATCCGGCCCACGGGGGTGGTGGATCCTGAAGTGCATGTGCGCCCCACGGCTGGGCAAGTGGACGATTTGCTGGCAGAAATTTATCTGCGATTGGAGCGCTCCCAGCGGGGGCCTGCCGAACGGGTGATCGTGACCACTCTCACCAAACGCATGGCCGAAGATCTCACCGAATACCTTCAGGAACGCGGGATCCGGGTTCGCTATTTGCATTCCGAGATTAGCTCAATTGAGCGAATTGAAATTTTGCAAGATTTTCGCGAAGGAGCCTTTGACGTACTGGTGGGGGTTAATCTGTTGCGGGAAGGGTTAGACTTGCCGGAAGTCTCCTTGGTGGCCATTTTGGATGCGGATAAAGAGGGATTTTTGCGGGCGGAGCGATCCCTGATTCAGATGATCGGGCGAGCAGCGCGCAATGTCCGTGGCACGGTGGTGATGTACGCCGATACCCTGACCGGCAGCATGGCCCGGGCCATCGCCGAAACCCAGCGCCGCCGCGAAATTCAACTGCAATACAACCGCCAACACAACATCACCCCTAAGCCCATTGTCAAGAAAAACAGCAACGCCATCTTGTCTTTTTTGGCCATCTCCCGCAAACTCAGCGACCAAGATCTGGAAAAAGCCTTTCAAGCTACAGACGAGATCCCTCTGTCGGAGATCCCGGAGCTGATCGGCCAACTGGAACTCAAGATGAAAGCAGCCGCCAAAAACCTGGAATTTGAAGAAGCTGCGCAACTGCGAGACCAAATTAAAAAGCTGCGCCAACGCCTTTTGGGCCACCATCAGAGCACTTAAAGTCCTCACTTGGGTTGGCCAAAATCGGGATTTGCTTGTGCCACCATAGGCTTACAGCAGCATCCTAGGGATCCCCGAGACAATGGGCGTTCGTGTCCAACGAGCCATTCGAGACTCTGTCCTGCTGAAGGGAGCGGCCCTGGCGATGGGGCTGATAGCTGGGATCGGCCTCTGGCTCCTGCCTGCTCCGGTCTCCAAGGCTGCTGGGATCCCGGTGGCTCAGGCCCTTGAATTTCGGGATCCCGGCTTTTTCCAGACCGGCCCCACCCCTGCCGAAGTGCCAACTCCTGAGGGATCCCCCTCCCCGACCCCTAGCCCAACTGGGATCCCCTTTACCGGCCAAGAGGGCACAGAAGTCTTGGTGGGGAACATCCCGGTGTTTCGCCTGCAGACGGCAGAGTACCCCAGCGATGTGCGGGCCGACAACGTGCGGGCGATCATTGAGCGCTTTCTGGCGGAGGGCCAGTTGCCGCAGCCGGAGGTGCGGGTGGACCAGGATGCCAACGGGCAATACATCTTACGTCTGGGAGAAAGGGGCCGCTTTGAGGCCACCCAGCGGTATCTGTTTACCGTCACCTATGCCGATGCCGCCGCCGAGCGCAGGGTGCCGCTGGGCCAGGTGGGCCTCAACGACGTGCGCCTGGTGGCCAACACTTGGGCGCGACGGCTGGAACAAGCCATTGCCGAGTACCGGCAGGATCGGCTGGATCTGCAGCGGGCGCAGGATCCGCGCGTGCTGGTGTTCACCATCCTGGCCGGTCTGGCCACATTGGCGCTGGGGTTCTTTCTCTGGCGGCTGTTCGACCGCAGCCTAGTTCGCCTGCAGAGGTGGCTGGAGCTCCAGGCCGGCCCGGCCTGGGGAACCTGGATCGACATTGGGGGAGTGCTCCTGCGAGGCGTGGGGGCAATTCTCATTGCCGGCATCTCCCTGGATCGCGGCATCAGCTTCATACCCGCCCTGCGACCGTTTCAGCGCGCTTTTTACCTGGGCTTGGGGCGGGTGGTGGCCACGGCGTTGGGCGTCCTCACCCAACCGCTGCCCAATTCCAGCGTCTCCATTGCCAGCTTACTGGTCTTCTTTGTGCTGGCCGTTTTGGTCTTCACCGTTGCCCACTACGTCAGCGTTGGCTTTAAGCAGCGGTTTCTGAGCCGGCTGGGACTGGATCTGGGCACCCAGGAGTCTACAACGGCCATCTTCAAGTACATCCTCACGCTGTTCGGGATCCTCTTGGTCTTGCCCTTCAGCGGCCTGAATCTGGGATCCCTGGCGGTGATTGCCGGGGCGGTGGGTTTGGGGATCGGCTTTGGCCTGCAAAACCTCTCCAACAACTACATCAGCTACATCGCTATTTTGCTGGAGCGCCCCATCCAAATCGGGGATCTGGTGGAAGTGGACAACCTGCTCGGCACCGTGGAGCGCATCGGCCCGCGGGCCACCGTCCTGCGCACTTTGGATCGCATCTTTGTGATTGTGCCCAACTCCCGCTTCACCGAGTCAAAGGTGGTGAACTGGAGCTACCGGGATCCCCGCTGTCGCATTCACATTCCCGTCGGCGTGGCCTATGGCTCCGATACGGCCCTGGTTACCGAAGCTCTGCTCAGCGCCGCCAAAGAAAATGCTCGGGTGTTGAGCAGCCCCGCCCCCCAAGTCTGGCTCAAGTCTTTTGGCCCCTCTTCCCTCAACTTTGAGCTGCTGGTGTGGATCAACCGTCCCCAGGATCAATTTGTCTTGATCAGCGAGCTGAACTTCGCCATCGAGGCCGAGTTTCGGCGGCGTGGGATCCGCATTCCTTTCCCGCAGCAGGATATTCACATTCGCAGCCTGGAGGGACTTGTCAGCCTCAATGGCGGCTCCCGTTCCCTGCCCGATGCCGCTTCCATCCAGTCCGCCCTCAGCGAAGCGGCAAAATCGCTGGAAGACCAAAACGGCGTTTCCTGAGCTATCCCTATCGACACCATGCTGCGACGGTTAGATGAGGCACTGGGTAGCTTTGGCAGCCATCCGTGTTGGGCTGAACTGAAGCAAATGCAGCTCCTAAGGCAGCTTTGGCCGGAAGTGGTGGGAGAGGCGGTAGCAGCGCAAACCCATCCCCTCAACGTGCGCCGCCAGGTGCTGCAGGTAGCCACCTCTACCCCGTCCTGGGCGCAAAACTTAACCTTACAACGCCAACTCATTCTCAGAAAACTCAACAGCCGCCTGCACCCCCCCCTCAGCGACATTCGCTTTAGCCCCGGTGCTTGGCACGAGGGATCCAACCCGGTCACTCCCCACCCTGATGCGGAGTTGACCAGCAAGTTTTATGGCCCCCCCCGCCTCGCTGCCCAAGATGGACAACGCCCTGGATCTTGCCGCAACGCTCCCCCCAAACAGCCCATCTCGGATCCGAAAGTGGCTTTCGAGCGCTGGGCGAGAGTGGTCAAACAACGGCAGACCCAGCAAAACCTACTCCCTTGCCCCACCTGTGGCTGCCCTACCCCTGCCGCCGAACTGGAGCGTTGGTTTGTCTGCGGGTTTTGCCATCGCCAGTCCTTGCGCCTGCGCAGCTAACTCAGAGAACTCAAATTAGGGCTGTTTCCAACGGCAACGAAACGACTCGTTAGGCCGATCCCCAGCTCCCCTCTCCCTCTGGGAGAGGGGCTGGGGGTGAGGGCAACTCCCTCTGGGAGAGGGGCCGGGGGTGGTCGCGTGAGCGGCGCGGAGCGCTTGGGCACCTCTGGGAGAGGGGCTGGGGGTGAGGGCAGCGGCCCAGATTCTCCAATGAAGGCAACTGCGAACCCTCAATCGTTCATGGCATGGTAGGTGGCCACCGCCGACGGCGATACGCGGTTCAAGTAACGGAAGATCCAGTACTTAAAGAGCGTATCCAGAAAAACGGGAAAAGTGGCAATAAAGCCGTAGATGAAATTGCGGTTTTCGGGCAGGCCCAGGTGGGCAGCTAAGCTACCCAGAAGCACCTCCCAACCGTGGGGTGAGTGATAACCCACAAAGACATCGGTAAAAAGAATAATAATGAAAGCCTTAGCACTGTCACTGAGGCCATAGATCAGGCGATCCAAAAAAGACTTAAGAACCTCAATTTCTTCGCGCCCGATAAAGATCAGCCAACCAAATACCGCCAGCGATAGCAAGTCGGCAAAGACGTTCTTCAGGCCTTCCAAATTCTTGCGACCGTATTTTTGCAGCAACTCCTCGGCCTTCCTGGACAGTTGGTCTTCTGATTCTAGGTTGGGCTCTGAAGATTGGTGGTGTAAAGCCTGCTCAAACTCTATTTTTTCCTTGAAAAACTCAAACTCGGAGAGAGCTTTCTCTTGAAATTCGTAGCTTAGGGCTACGAGGGTGGGTTCCTGCGGCTGCAGGCGATCCACCAACGGTCCGAACAGGAATTGTTTCGAGAAAATCTGGACAAGCAGCGGCAAAATGGCCAACAACAACAAAAACCGAACTGAGACCAGCGTGCGCGTGCGAGACTCACGGTACTCCTCGATCAGCTCCTCTTCTGCTTGCGAACTCAGCTCACGGCGGATCTGGTTGGCCGTGCGCAGAATAGAGCGGGGCAAGATGGCGGCTTTAGAGGCAGCCGGAGCAGCGCTGCTGTCGGCGTTGGTCTTAACAGGACTCGGCTTGGCAGGCTCTTCAGAAGCAGGGGGACGGGTTGAGATCAGTGGTTCAGGCTGGTGGGGAAGCTTGGGTGGGGCGGCAGGGCGCTTGTATCGCGAGGTCACCTGATCGATAAACTCCAGCTTTTCCAAAATCGAGGGATCCGGACTTTGCCGGCCATTTGCAGCATCTTGGTCCTTGTTCTCGGAAGAGCCGACCTCGGCAGCGGGATCTTTTTGAGCGCTTGGATCTTTGCCGGGATCTTTATCGGCAGAGAAGCGAGGGCCACTGCCATTTTGCGCGGGATCCGGCAGGCGAGAAAAGACGCTGCTGGCCCTGAACTCCGCTAAACTAAGATCGATCTGGCGCAATTCCTGGCGCAATTGGATCTGAAAGTAGCGGCTGGTGTTTTGGCCGTGGGTTCCGTTGTTGCCGATGGGCTCTCCCTGAAAGTAGCGGTCTTCGATGGCTTTAATGCGCAGGGCAGCATCATAAGCTCGATCAAGGGAACGTAGGGGAGTATTCGAGATCCAGTGCCCAATTCTGCTCAATATGGATTCCCCCATTGCTTCTTTCCTGCGGTGCTTCTTTGTGGGGCCGATCCACCCAGTTCATTGATAGCCAACTATTGTAACAATCTCCAGGGGGGCGGGGTGACCCACCTTCTGGAAACTTGAGGGCCATTGGCGTTGCCTCAGGATCCCTTGAAGCGCTTGAGGGCAAAAGCGCAGATCTGCAGCAGCCGCAGCCCATCCCGCACGTGTTGGATGTTGGAGCGGCCATAGGTTCTGGGAAAATAGCGCACGGGGATGTCCAGGATCTTGAGGGTGCGCTTGGCCGCCCCCAGCAACAGGTCGAAATCCCCAAACGGGTCAAAATCCCCCCACTCTTGCCGCAGCTTGACAATCTGCCAATAGTCCTCTCGCCACAGGGCCTTGGTGCCGCAGAGGGAATCTTTGATGCGGATGCCGAGAATGTGGGAGAGGAGAGCGGCAAAAAAACGATTGGCCCACTGGTTAAGGCGCGGCATTGCTTCTGGTTTCAGGGGATAGACCAGGCGGCAGCCGTTGGCAAAGTCGCACCGCCCAGAGGCCACCGCCCGGAAAAACTTGGGGAGGTCTTCCGCCTGGACGGTCAAGTCGGCGTCGAGAATGATCAGTACATCGCCACTGGCTGCGGCAAACCCCTTGCGCACTGCATCTCCCTTGCCCTTGCCCTCTTGCTGGAGAGCTTGGATAGTGCGGATCCCCTGGTATTCGGCCTGAACCCGCTGGATCTCGGCCCAAGTGTCGTCGCTGGAATGCCCCTCCACAAAAATGATCTCAGTTCGGGATCCCATCTCGGGCAACTGCTCCACACAGCGGCGGATGTTGCCCGCCTCGTTGCGGGCCGGGATCACCACCGTGCAAGAAGGTTGCTCCTCAGGGGGGGGATCCCAGGCGGGATCGGGCTGGAGGCGGGCAATCGTATATTCGGTCAGGCAGAGGGCGTTGATCCCAGGCAAGGGGGCAATGAAGTGGTTGATCAACGTCGAGAGCAATGGGATCCGCCGCGGCAGCAACAGCCGCTTGCCCTGCTGAATGACCTCGTACCCCGCCAGGTGCAGCAGATTGGCCACATCACCAGCCGAGAGCCAGTTGGCTGCCGGCAGAGGCATGCGCTGCTTGAGGACAGTCGCCAGGCCCAGCAGCGGCTCCCAGAGGGGGTTGTGGTGGGAGAGGATCAGCCGGGTACGCGGCGTACAAAAACGGCGCAACTGCTGGAGAACCTGCTGAATATCGGCCAGGTAGCCCAGGGTATTGACGAGCAAAATAACATCAAAAGGCCCCGCCAAGACCGGATCCCTTTCGTCTAGCCGGTGGGCATCCTGCACCCGGAAGTGGAGATGGGGAAACTGAAACTGAGCTTGGGCAACGATCTCCGCGTCCCAGTCGATCCCCACGCCAAAACCGGGCTGCAAAGCGTTGAGCAGGGATCCGGTGCCGGAGCCGATTTCGAGAATGCGCAGTCCTGGAGGAACGAAGAAGCGGTGCAGCCGCTCTAGATCCTCGTGGTAGTAGCGGTTTTTTTGCCGCCAGTAGTGCAGAGGGTGGGTCAACGCTCCCAGGATGTCGCCAGATCAGCTTTTGATCATAAGGGGTTGTGAGCGATCCGCAGACAAGCCCTGGCAAGCAGGAGACTCAGCGACGACGCACCCTATCTCTTTGGCTGACGAAGACGATGGCGCCGAAGAGAAGCCCTAGCACCACTGCGCCGTACACCAAGCTCCAGAGAAAGTTAGCAAGTGAGGGAGTCATAAAAAGAGTTTCCTCCTCCTGCGACTATCGACTACCCAACTATTTCCCGATTATACCGGTCTTTGTCGCTCAACCCAGAGACAGACCCATTGCCAACTATTTGGCCTGGTACTCTAGGGGCACCTCCTCTAGGGTTTGGCTGGTGCCGGCAAAGGGGTTGTCTGGGGTTAAAAAGAGCATACAGTGGCATTCTTTTCGCTCCCGCATGGGTACACAGGGGCAATTCCAATAGCCGGCTTTTGCTTCTGCCTCTTTGTCTTCATAAAAACGACAGGGACATAGCGGGGCGCCCAATTGCTCTTTGTGTAGAGCCAAGCCCTCGATCACCGCGGTCGTAATCGAAGGATCGGAGCAGAAAAAAGTGTCAGTGCGTTTGGCGTAGGTTTCTGCGAAGTGCCGCATCACCTCAAAGCTTTTCTGCGAGGACTTGTTATAACCACGACTTTCCATGACGATTCTCGGAAGGGAACTGACCGGCTGTTGCTAACAATGAGGCTCACAGCTTCTTCCGGCGACACTTTCTGAAGTCAATACAGATGTGCGCATACCGGGATCTGATCCTGCAGACCGCCCACAAAGTCGGACAAAGCTGCATCTCGCTCTTCGTTGTACTGCAAACTCTCAGATAAGCCAAAGAATAATAGCCTTGCTGTTACACAAGGCAACATTTAGACTGGGCAAGAGCCCCCCTTGAAGTACTCTCCAGGATAACACTTGCCGGGATCCTTGCCCCTCAGGGCACCACCAGCACCGGGCAAGGGGCGAGGTCGATCACCCGGTGGCTGACGGAGTTGTTCCGCCCCTCCGCAGACAAGCTGAGGCCACGGGATCCCATCACGATCAGGCTGATCTCCAGCTCGTCTGCCACATCGCAGATCACAAAGGGCACTTTTCCCTCGCGATACTCGCTCTTGACGCTGCTGATGCCAATTTGCTGTAGGCCCAGCTCCGTCTGTTTGAGCAGGTTCTGGATGTTCTGCCGGGCTTGTTCTGCCCGCTCCGCGTCCAGCTCCGCAGCATCCAGAACCGAGAGCAGGTACACCTGACTTTTGTAGCGCTGCGCTATGTCTGCCACTAAGGGCAAGGCGTGGCTGGTCTCACGCGAGTTGTCGATGGGAAAGAGCAGTTTGTCGAACATAGTCGCGGATCCCACAGTCAAGCCCATTCCCTATCCAAGTCGGGGGGCCGGCCTCATTCTATCAATTTTACCGGCAGCTCAATGGCCTCCTTCCACCCCTGCCCGTTTTTCTGTTGTGAGGGGCTCGACCTGGGCGGCAAACGGAGCTCCTCCAGTGTTTGAATGAGCGGCCATGTCCATCATCCCGCGAAGATCCAGCCGCCTTAGGCCATGCTGGGCTGAAGTTTGCGCAGTTCCTGCCAAAAATCCATGATTTTCAGATTGACCAAACTTGGAAAAGAATAGTGAAAAAAGTGTCGCCCTCCAGGGCAAAGCCACATTTGATCCCCCGGCTTTAAGTGGTTTTTCCACTTCTCGAGCGCAGCAGGATCCACAATGGGGTCATCCTTGCTGGCGCAAACCAACATCGGCACCGAAACTTTCCGAGCTGGAATCGCTATCACCTGAAATAGGGAGTGAGGTATGGGGGAAGTATCTAAGTCTTTAGCCAGAGCATAGGAGAGTGAGCGCGCTCGCCACTGTTCTGAAGTGGGCAGAAGGCTCTGGGCTATACGCACCAGGAGCTGTTCTCGGCTACAGAAAAACATTTTTCGTTGCAGGTAGAAATGGGCGTGCCAGGTAGCGGCAGGCTGATCGGACACTGCCAGCAGGGTCAGAGACCGTACCCGTTGGGGATAGTGGCACGCGAAAAGATAGGCGACCACCCCGCTCAAGCCATGGCCGATGAGGTGCACCGGTCGATCCCAAGCCTTCAGGTATTCGTATAGTAGCGTCACGACTGTCTCTAAACTACAGGGCTCATCCTGGGTTTGGTGATACTCCCAGTAGGCCACACGGAAACATTTTCCCAGGGATCCCAGCAAAGGTCGGTCGAAAAGCTTGAGACTGGGAGAAACACCCAAATAAAGTGCCTCAAAAGAGAGCGCGGAAGCGGAACCTAAACTCATTTTGGCCGTCCCATTTCGACTGTCGAAAGATTGAAGCCGGTGGCTGACAAAAGCTTCACAAACAAGAGTTCTAGAAATCGGCAGAACTATCCAAACCGGGCAGATCGGGACAGAGAGGAGGGGATGAGGATCTCCCCTCCCCTGCTTTGAGAAGCCTCAACCCTGCTTTACAGCCCCGGCAAAATCTGGGCTACCACATCGCCGCTGCTCAAGAGCATGTAGGCAAACAGGGCACCGCCAACACCGCCCACCAGAAACCCTCCGGCCAACTGGCTCCAACCGGCGCGGGTGCGCAAGTTTTCGGGCAAGTCCTCCGAGCTTGCCGGCAGGCGCACCGGCTGAGGGGATCCCTGCGATTCCGCCATCAGTTGCACCCCTGGCGTCGGATAGGCCACCTCGCCGTAGGGGGTATTGAGCACCGCTACCAGCCGCGAGCGCGGAAAGGACACCCGTCCGTAAACGGAGAGACAAACCGTCAGGATCAGCACCAGGCCGATGGTCGCCAGCGTCCCTGCTGTCAGGGCCTGCTCCGAATCCCGCAGCGGACTTAGCTTGTAAAACGGCCCCACCAGAAAGTACCCATGGGCCATGCCAATCTCCAAGCCACGCAGAAAGGGCGACAAGCCCTCCCGGTAGATGGGCAGGTTTTGCAGCAGCAGCAGGGTGAGATCCCCCTGGTTTACCGGCGTCTCCAAGTTGCCCACCTGCGGATCTGTGGCTCGCACCCAGCCCCCGCGCTGGAAGTCAAAGCCGTTGGCTGCCGCCCGCGCCCGGATGGCATGCCAGATGTGCCCTGCCAAAAACAGGATCCCCAAGACAAAGTGGGCTGTGGCCAACCAGGTGCGGCTGCTCACCACACCCATCTCGTCGGCAGCCAGCCCCAGCGGCCCGTAGAAAGCCACCGGATAGGCAATCTCGTTGACGCTGACAAAATAGGCCGCCAAGATGCCCATGTAGGCCAGGGCCCCCAGGCTGTAGGAGAGGTAGGCTTCGCCCGAGTAGATCAGGATCTGCTTGGCCCAGGCAAAGGGCCGTGTGGCTATGTGCCACCATCCCCCCAAGACGCAAAGCAGGCCAACGTAGATGTGCCCTCCCACCAGATCTTCTAGGTTATCCACAGCAGCCATGCCCTGCTGGCCCATCAGCGGCGTCAGGTAGGCGAAGATCCGCAGCGGATTGAGGGTGGGATCCGTTACCACCCGTACGCGGCCCAGGTGAGCATCGTACAGCCCTCCCCAGAAGAGCGCTTTGGCCACCAGCAACCAAGCCCCCAGCCCCAACAGCAGCAGGTGGATCCCCAGGATGGTGGTCATCTTGTCGTCGTCTTCCCAGTCGTAGCCGAAAAACTGGGCCAAGGTTTCTCCTTTGGGCAGCACCTCCGGCCCCAAAAGGGCATGGAAGATCCCTCCTGCCCCCAGCACCGCCGAGGCAATCAGGTGCAGAACGCCCACCACAAAAAAGGGATAGGGATCCGTGGCCACCCCCTCTGCATTGACGCCGATACCCAACGTGGCCAAATGGGGCAGCAAGATCAGCCCTTGGCTGCCCATGGGCTGAGCCGGATCCCAGTGGGCCACCTCAAACAGGGTCATGCCGCCGGCCCACAGCATGATCAACCCCGCATGGGCCACGTGGGCCCCCAGCAGCTTTCCGGACAGATTCACCAAGCGAGCATTGCCTGCCAACCAACTGACCTGAGGGGATCCCTCGGCAGAGGTAGGTGATGAAGATAGAACTGCGCCAGTCATGACAAACTCCCACAGTATCCACAACAAGTTAAGAAGCCGGGTTTGAGATTACAGATTGAAGAGTGTTTTGAGTTTGGCCGTCCACTCTTTAATTCGTTTTTCCGTCAGCTCCGGCTGATTGTCTTCATCCAGGGCAAGGCCGACAAACTCGCCGTTAACCACTCCCTTGGACTCATTGAACTCGTAGCCCTCTGTGGGCCAGGAGCCGACATTTTTGCCGCCACGCTCGGCGATTTTTTGGGCCAGGATCCCCATGGCATCTTGAAAGTTGTCGGGATAGCCTAACTGATCCCCAACTCCAAAGTAGGCCACCGTCTTACCGGAAAAATCGATTTCATCCAAATTGGGAAAAAACCCATCCCAATCGGCCTGCAGCTCCCCAATGTTCCAGGTTGGACAGCCGATAATTAAGTAGTCGTACTTCTCAAAGTCCTCAATACTGGCTTCGGCAATGTCGATCAAATCCACCTTGTCTTCGCCCAGCTCTTTTTGAATCATCTCAGCAGCTCTTTCGGTATTTCCGGTTTGAGTGCCGAAAAATAGACCTATTTTTGCCATTGCTCCTACCTCGAAACTGCAAGTGCAAAGCCCAAAATTAGATGGCCAGATTGTCGTTAGACCTGCTGCGCAGCAAGCTCTACTCTGCCAGTACGGAAATTGAATCCTCGTGCTTTTAGGGCATGGAAAAGGTGACCCTGAAGGAAGAAAAAGGCCAGCCAAAAGTGGGCATTGGCCAGCCAAACCCTAGATGTGAGAGCCCCCCCTTGCTCAAAAAAGGGATAGCGATCCAAGCCCACCCGCAGCAGCGGCCCATAGAAAACTTCGGGATAGACGACGGGATTGACGGCAACCCAATAGGCGGCAATAAACCCCATCAAGGCCAAAGCTCCCAAGCTGTAGGAAAGATAAGCTTCCCCAGACCAGACAAAAATCCGTTCTGCCCAGGCAAAAGGCTTGGTCACGATATGCCAAATCCCACCTGCCACCAGGAGCAGGCCCAGCCAGAGGTGGCCGCCCACCACGTCTTCCAAAGTGTCCACCCCGGCTATCCAATGGCGACCTTCCGTGCCCAGCAGGTGGCCAAAGGGGTTCCAGTTGGGAGCCACTAGGCGCACTTCTCCCGCCACCGGGTCGAACAACCCGCCAAACACCATTGCCTTGAGCACCAAAAGCCAGGCTCCCAGGCCCAGCAGCACTAGGTGGATCCCTAGGATGGTGGTCATTTTGTCTTTGTCTTGCCAGTCGTAGCTAAACAGGGGAAAAGCTTTGGGATCCAGCACCGCCGGCCCGCGCAGGGCATGAAAAATGCCCCCAAACCCCAAAAAGGCAGAGCTGATGAGGTGGATCGCTCCCACCGCAAAGTAGATATCCGTATCCAAAACTTCCCCGCCGGATCCCACCCCCAGCCCCAAGCTGGCCAGGTGGGGCAAGAGAATGAGCCCCTGCTCATACATCGGTCGGCTGGGGTCAAACTTAGCCAACTCGATCAGGGTCATCGCCCCTGCCCAGAGAACGATCAGCCCGGCATGGGCCACATGCGCCCCCAGCAGCCGGCCAGAAAGAACGGTCAAACGGGCGTTGCCCGCCCACCAGGGGATCTGTTGTTGCGAGCTAGATCCCCCTTCTTGCTTCGGTATCGTCGCTGTCATCTCCGCTCCTCTTGCGTTTCTAAACAAGATTGCTTGGGAAAAGGCCAGAGACTTTGCCCCAGGCCCGCCTCTGGCCGCACGGACACATCCTTTCGAGACACACAACCAACTATTGAGAGTAAGTCTCAATAGCAAGCTGTGACTCACTCTAGGCTTCTTGAGAGAAGATATCAATATACCTGGGGTTAAATTTTGTTAAAATCCAGGTTAACTTCGCCTTCCACAGCTTTTGTGCGCGGCAGTTGTCCCTGAAGGGTTGGGCCTAAGCGAGGGATCCCGTGGCAACCGGTGATAAAAATCTCTCTTTTCTTAAGATTGAGTCTCAATAGCTAGGTTACAATCAAGCCAAAGTTGGCCAAGCCGAGGGGTAAGGAGCCCAGAGGAGATGTCGAGATATCTGAAGCTGTGGACGGGGATAGGGCTTTATGTTCTGGTTAGCGGGGCTGCTTGCGGGGAAAGCCAAAAGGATCCACCGGCCCTGAGCCAGGCCTCGCCCCAGCAGGCGGCTCAAATGAACCCAGAGTGTCGGCCCATCCCGGTGGATGGCGGCGGCGAGGGTGGGGAAGGGGGAGAAGAAGGAGCGGGCTCTGGCCGGCCAGCCGTTGTGCTCTCTCCTGAGCAGCGGTTTCAGGATCGGCAGATTTTGATCGACTTTGCCGATCAGGTGGTGATCCCTGCCTATGAGCAGTTGGCCGCCGATACCCAGGCCCTGTCTCAAGCCATCCAGGCCTTCGTGCAAGATCCCAATTCCCAGACTTTGCAAGCGGCTCGCCAGGCTTGGTCTGTTGCCCGTCTAACGTGGGAGGAGAGCGAGGCTTTTGCCTTCGGGCCGGCGGCCTCCTTGGGGCTAGATGCGGATTTGGACGAATGGCCCCTGAACGAGGTGGAGGTGCTGGAAGTTCTCAACAGCGGCGATCCCCTCACTCCAGAGACCGTGGCCGAGTTGGAAAGCGGGCAAAAGGGATTTCATGCCGTGGCCTTCCTGCTCTTTGGCGTGGATAACAATAAGTCCTTGCAAGACTTTACCGAGCGGGATCGGGAGTACTTGGCTGCCCTTGGCCCGGTTTTGGCGGATACGGCGGAAAAGCTACTCAAGAGCTGGACAGAGGGCGTGCAAGGGCTGCCTGCTTTTCGCGAAGAATGGGTGAAAGCCGGGGAGGGCAGCAAGAGCTACCTGACGCTGCAAGCTGCTGCTGAAGAAATAGCCCAAGGTATTCTCAGCATGTTGGACGAGCTGGGCAAGGTCAAAATTGGCGAAGCCTTCGCCCGGCAAAATCCCTTTCTCTTGGAAAGCCGCTTTGCCCACCATTCGCTGCCGGAGTTTCAGGCCAACCTGCGCAGCGTCCAATATGCTTACTTGGGTGGATTTAGGGATAGAAAAGGTCGCGGCCTCAGCCAATTTGTCCGGGACATCAACCCCAATTTGGATAGTCAAATTCAGTCGGAGTTACAAGCAGCAGCGGCGGCTCTCCAGGGGATCCCTGACCCTATCGAAAAAAGCCTTTGCGATGCCAATGCCCGTGGATCTATTACCGCCGCTATGGAAAAAATTGAAGACGCTTTCGATAACTTTGCTCAGGAAGTTGTGCCGCTTCTGCAGCAGTAAGAAAGTCCGAAAAGAGTTGAGTTGCCGCTATTTTGATAGCCTATGCGTCGTCTTCTCCAGATGTTCATGCTGGGATTGGCCTCTCTTTGGGCAGCGAGCTTTCTGGCTTTTTCCGCCGGCCTAGATGGATCCCAGCCATTGCCCCCGCGAGCGGGTGGCGAAACAACCCTTTGGAACCGCACCTCAACAGCCTACGAGCAGCCGGCCCCCAATTTGGATCCCCGCTGGGCCAGGCTGCATGCCCTGGGGGACATTGCCTTTGAGGCCAACTTTGTAGCGGCTCCAGCGCCTGTTAACCCCGGCCTTGGACCTCTGTTCAACAACAACTCCTGCGCCGGTTGTCATGTCAAAAACGGCCGCGGTCTACCCGAGAAAGGACAGCGGGTGGTTAGGGTGAGCCAGGTTGGATCCCTGGATAGAAGTGGGGATCCCCGGCCTTTTGGATGGGAGGCCATGGCTCCTTATGGCAACACTCCCCCTGTGCCCGGCATCGGCACGCAGATTCAAGAAAAGGCCGTTCGAGGCTATCGGCCAGAGGCCAAGGTGGAGTTGCACTGGGTAGAGCAGACCGGACAGTACGCCGACGGAACCGCCTACAGGCTTCGTTCTCCTGTTGTGAAGCTGTTGACTCTGAAGGGATCGCCGATTGAGCCTGTCCTCATCTCCCTGCGGATCCCCCAGCCGGTGTTTGGAGCGGGCCTACTGGAAGCAGTTCCCGAGTCTGCAATCCTAGAAGCAGCCGATCCCGACGACACTGATGGGGATGGCATCTCTGGCCGCCCCAACTCTGTTTGGGATCAAGAGCAGCAGCGTCTGGTGCTGGGACGGTTTGGTTGGAAAGCCAATACCCCCAACCTCAGGCAACAAACTGCGGCCGCCTACGCCAACGACATGGGTGTCACGAATCCTCTTTTTCCGGCCGCCGATGGCAGCCAAGATATCGACGAGGACACTCTCCAAGCGACAACCGTTTACGTGCAAACCCTGGCCGTGCCTGGCCGCGTCCTTTGGCAGGATCCCCAAGTTCAGCGAGGTGAAAAGCTCTTCGTCCAAGCCCAATGCGCCAAGTGTCACCGACCAGAGCTGCACACCGGCATTCATGAGATCGCTGCCCTGGCCAACCAAGTCATCCACCCCTACACCGATTTGCTGTTGCATGACATGGGCGAAGGACTGGCAGATGGCCGCCCTGACTTTGAGGCTACGGGCCGAGAATGGCGCACCCCCCCTTTGTGGGGCATCGGCTTGTCGCAGACAGTTCTGCCCTACTCCGGCTATTTGCACGATGGCCGCGCTCTCAGCCTCGAGGAGGCCATTCTCTGGCATGGGGGAGAAGCTGAACGCTCCCGCGAGATCTTTAAAAATATGGCTGCTGAAGACAGAGAAGCCCTGCTCTATTTTCTTCGATCCCTCTAGAGCTCCGCCCATTTCCGCAGCAGGTTCGCGTAAACTTTGGAGACCAAATCAAAGTGGCGTGTCTTGCCCGATTCCTGAAACATCTGCAGCCGCACAGTCTCTAAATCAAAGAGGATCTCGCGTTCTTGCGGATCCCTAATTAGGCTTTGAACCCAACTGACGACAGCATAGCGGATCCCGCGGGTTACAGGCTCAACTTGGTGCAAGGTCGAAGCAGGATAGAGAATCAAGGCGCCCGCCGGCAGCTTGTAGGCTCGTTCTCCTTCGCTACTCTCAATTTTTAGCGCACCACCGTCATAGTCTTCGGGGGCACTCAGAAATAGGGTAAAGGAAATATCTGTACGCATAAGCTGACGCTGATCAACCATAAGCGCATCGTCGGTATGAGTGCCGTAAGACATGCCCGCTTCGTAGCGGCTAATCAAAATAGAATGAATGAGCTTGGGCCGAGCAGCCATCTGAAACAGCAAATTGCGCTCTAGAGCTGCAAAGACAATCTCCTGAATCTTCTGGTGCTGGAGGGATCCCTTGGGAATCTGCCTATTATTTTTGACAAGCCTGGCATTCCAGCCAGCCGTCAGGGCACCATCTACAAATTCAGCATCGGATATAATGGCCAAGGTTTGTTGCAATTCTGCTAAACTGAGAACATCGCCAATACACAAGATCATTGTCAACCTCTAAAGATCAAAACATGCAACACCTTCTACACTAGCAAAACAAAGCCTAT
>NZ_JANSJH010000019.1:0-30226 GCF_047462495.1 Synechococcus sp. H55.2
CCTCACCCCCAGCCCCTCTCCCAGCCCTCACCCCCAGCCCCTCTCCCAGAGGGAGCAGCCCTCACCCCCAGCCCCTCTCCCAGAGGGAGAGGGGAGTTATAAGCACCGCTGCAAGGACTTCGTCCGAGGAGCGCCAGCGGAATGGCCGACCAGACTGCTCGCACAAGCGGGCCGTAAGCTTTATAAGTGCCGTTGGAAAACCGCTGATCCTCGATGCTGGGAGTCTGTCAAGAGTCGGCTATTGCTGATCCACTGCCGGGCGAGCAATGGGAGCTAGGTAGATCACCAAGGCCCCTGCCAGAAACCCCAAGACATTGCGCAGCAAGGGGATCCAGTCCTGGGTGCGCGTGACCACCGGGCCAATACCGAAAGCCCCAAACAAAATGAACCACAGAGGAGAAATGAGCAAAGCCCAGCGCCAGTTAAACAGCTCCTCCGCATGGCGGGGCTTGCCGGCAAATCCGAACACGATCCCTCCCAAAATCGAGGTCACCAACGTCAGGATCCACTGCTCTTGAGGCAGGCCGGGCACCACCCGGCAGCCCCCCTGGTGAAAACAGCGATCCAAGACGTCGACGGTCTCCAGGATGGCGCGCTGAGTACCGTGCTCCCGCACGTAGAATTGGTTGCCAAAGCGAGATTGCAGCTCAATCCAAAAGGTGCGCGGCAAGATCTCTCGCACGGCATCCCCCACATTAAACGCCAGCAAGTTGCCGCCCCTGGGATCCGCCACCATCAAAACGCTGCGCTCATTCAGGCCCCAATACTCTTTCACTTGCCGGCCCGGCGTTTGGTCAAACTGAGTCAGCACCCGCAGCTTCCAACCGGTGTCTTGCTCTAGCTTGTTCAGGTGCTGCGCCAGTTGGGCTTCTTGGCTGCTGGTCAACTGATCCGCTAAGTCCAAAACCGGCAGAGGCGGCTGAGGCAGCTCCATCGGCACCACCGGCAGGGCCGGTTGCGCCCAGGTCAGGGATCCTCCGCCGACCCCAATCAACAACCCAATGCAAAAAATCACCCCAATGCGGAGTATCCGTTGCCACTCAATGCTCATGCTGACCTCTTTTTTGGCTTTGACGCTGAGATCCCGAGAAGTGATATTAAGAAATGTTTCAAGTTCTTATAGATCTATCATGCACCGGAACCAGCCGTTTGGCCAGCAGGATGCCGGGGAAGAAGCGGTGGCCTTCATATCCAACTGGGGCTAAAGGTGCCGGTGGGGTCGAATTGCTGCTTCAGCCTGCGCATCAAGCTGGTGGCTGGGCCAAAGTCGGGGGGAAGAGCCCGCTTCAGGGCCGGTGGGGCTTCCAGAAGCAGGAGAAATCCGCCCACAGACTTGAGGTGGCGCTGCAGTTGCAGCAGGGATCCCACTTCTGGCTGAACCAGCCAAGCCCGTCCCAGCCCACAGCCGCGGTGCAGTTGCACCTGCGCCTCGGGAAACAGAGCTTGAAACTGCTCCAATGTGGCCAGGCTCTGGTTGGGCAGGCACCCAAACTTGGCCAGCACCGCCTCTGAGCCGGGTTGAGGCAGGGGCAGAGAGCTGGGACTCACTTCCTGCAAAGTTAGCCCTGCGGGGGCCAGCCGCCGCATTTGGGTCATCTGTTGGGCAACCGCTCGCTGCGAGCCATGAAAGCTGAGCCAGGCCTGAGCTCCCCCTGCCCTCAGCCAGAGATCCACCCCCACAGGGTTAACCGGGCCGGTCAGCGCCTGCCGACACAAGACCTCCAACTCCGGCAGGGATCCCGTAGCCAGCAACGCAGACTGGGCTGCTGGCAAAGGATAAAGCCGCAGGGTTACCTGGGTCAGAATCCCCAAACTGCCCAGGGATCCGGTGAACAGCTTCATCAGGTCGTAGCCGGCAACATTCTTGACAACCCGCCCGCCTGCTTTGGCCACCTCCCCATCCGCCCGCACCCAGGTTATGCCCAGCAGCAAGTCGCGGATCCCACCGTAGCGCCAGCGCAGAGAACCTGTATCGGCGGTGGCGATGATGCCCCCTAGGGTGGCCCGATCTGGATAGAGGGGATCCACCGGCCACCATTGCCCCCGCTCTGCCAAGATGGGTTGCAGTTCTGCCAGGGTCATACCGGCTTCCACCGTGACGGTGAGATCGGCAGCCGCATGGTCGATAAGCCGGCGTAAGCCAGAGGTGCTGAGAGCCAGATCCACCGGCTCGGCAACCTGGGCCCAGCTCCACTTGCTCCCCTGCCCCAGCGGCAGCACCTTCCGCCCCTGGCACTCCTTGAGGATGCCGGCCAACTCCGAGACGGTCGATGGGGTTTGGATCGGCAGGGGATCCCCTAAGCCAGATAGAAAGGTCGCCGATGAATGGGGAAAAGACATTGGCGAAACAACGGTGCAGAATCTCTCTAACCCCCCAACTGGCGGGGTTATCCCACGCTACCTCAGGCTACGGGCAACGAGAACCTCTGTTCGGAGAGATGCCTCTCCACCAGAGTCGTGTAGTACGGCCCCTGCGCAGGTCTGCCGAAACTGCCGATCCCTGGAAGATCCTGAAGAGATCCATAAGCCTGAGCCATCCTCTCCGATTCCTGTGAGCTAGCATCTGAGAGGTATAAAAAGCCAAGTTCAATCCGGCAGGCCCTATTGGGCAATCTGCTGGAGTAAGCCTTTCTTGCAGTGGGGAAAAGCAGTCGTGAGTGCCCTGAGCAACATCCTTTTGGTGGGTATCGGAGTTCTGCTGACCCTGGCCAGCCTCTGGTACGGCCAGAACCACCATCTGCTTCCCGAATCAGCAGCCGACTCAGCTCCCCTGTTCGATAGCCTCTTCAACAGCACAATCACCATCGCCACCGGGATCTTCTTGGTGGTGCAAGGGGTACTCCTCTACTGCATTATCCGCTACCGTAAGCGGCGGGGCGATCGAGGAGATGGGGATCCCAACCACGGCAACGTGCTGCTGGAGATCGTGTGGACGGCGGTGCCGGCGGTGATCATCCTCTGGCTGGGCCTGGCCAGTCTCGATGTCTATCAGGCGGTGTATGGGGGCGCCGATGTTGGCGGCCACGTCCACGCGGCCATGGCGATGGGGTCTGCCTACGAGGCAGAAGCCGGGGATCCGGGCTATGCTTACACCCCTGCAGTGCTGCCCGGAAAAGAAACAGGCCGGCCAGAGCTGGTGGTTCAAGTTCAGGGCATGCAATATGCCTGGATGTTCACCTATCCGGAGTCGGGTTTGGTGGCCGGCGAGCTGCACCTGCCTCTTAACAAGCGGGTGCGCTTGAACATGACGGCTATGGATGTCAACCACGCTTTCTGGGTGCCGCAATTTCGCCTCAAGCAGGATCTGATCCCTGGCCGAGAGACTCACCTAGAGTTTGTGCCCACGCAGCTAGGAACCTATCCCATCATCTGTGCCGAGCTATGCGGCCCCTACCATGGGGTGATGGCTGGGCAACTGATTGTGGAGACGCCGGAAGAGTTCGAGCGCTGGCAGCAGGAGCAAATTGTGGCTGCTCGGGGCGGAACCGGCGCCCTGGCCTTGGCTGAGCGCCACCCTCACCCACAATCTGCCTTTGTCCAAGTTCACCAGCAGCGTTTGGGCCTCTCGCCTGCTGATCTACTCCAACTGCCCAAGGACTCCCTCTCGCTGACGCAAACGGGATCCCTTCCCTCAGCGGGCTAGAGAGATCCCTTTCCCCTTGACGGACGTTCTGGTGACGCCAGTAGGAGCCTTTTGCCATGACCCAGCTACAGGACAATCCCACCTTTGCCGCCGCCCCCAAAGCCAGCCTGGAGCCTGCCGCCGAGCCTTGGTGGCGCTTTTTTACCTTCTCCACCGACCACAAGGTGATCGGGATCCAGTATTTGGTGACCACCTTTTCCTTCTACTTGGTGGGGGGAGCGCTGGCTACAGCCGTGCGGGCCGAGCTGGCCACCCCCGAAGCCGACTTTCTCGGTTTTGAGCGCTACAACGGCGCCTTTACCTTGCACGCCACAATCATGATCTTTTTGTGGATTGTCCCGGCTTTGATGGGGGGCTTTGGCAACTACCTGGTGCCGCTGATGATTGGGGCGCGGGACATGGCTTTTCCTAGGCTAAACGCCGTCGCCTTTTGGCTAATTCCACCCAGCGGCCTTTTGCTGCTGGCTAGCCTCTTCCTCGAGGCCCCGGCAGCGGGTTGGACCTCGTATCCGCCGCTGAGCCTCATCAGTGGCAAAGTGGGAGAAGAACTCTGGATCCTGAGCATTTTGTTAGGCGGAACCTCTTCCATTCTGGGGGCCGTGAACTTTATTACCACCATCCTCAAGATGCGCATGCCCGGCATGAAGATGGAGGATATGCCTCTGTTTTGCTGGGCGATGCTGGCTGCTTCCATCATCACTCTCATCGCGACGCCGGTTCTGGCTGGGGCGCTGATCCTGCTTAGCTTTGACCTGTTGGCGGGCACGGCCTTCTTCAACCCCAGCGGCGGCGGGGATCCGGTGGTGTACCAGCACATGTTCTGGTTTTACTCCCACCCGGCGGTGTACATCATGGTTCTGCCGGTGTTCGGCATGATCTCGGAGATCTTGCCGGTGCATGCCCGCAAGCCCATCTTTGCCTACAAAGCCATTGCCTACTCCAGCTTGGCCATCTGCTTTTTGGGCTTGATTGTCTGGGTTCACCACATGTTTACCAGCGGTACCCCCGACTGGATGCGGGTGTTCTTCATGATCGCCACCATGGCCATTGCCGTTCCCACCGGGATCAAGGTGTTTAGCTGGCTGGCCACTCTCTGGGGCGGCAAGATCCACTTCCGGTCAGCCATGTTGTTTGGCATGGGCTTTATCTCCATGTTCGTCATCGGCGGCTTGAGCGGGATCATCCTTGCTTCGGTGCCGTTGGATATCCACGTCCACGACACCTACTTTGTGGTGGCCCACCTGCACTACGTGTTGTTTGGCGGCAGCGTGTTTGGCATCTATGCCGGCCTCTACCACTGGTTCCCCAAGATGACCGGCCGGCTGCTGAACGAGTTCTGGGGACGGGTGCATTTTGCGCTGACCTTTGTCGGCTTCAACATGTGCTTTTTGCCGATGCACAAGCTGGGTCTAATGGGCATGCCCCGCCGCGTGGCTCAGTACGACCCGCAATTTGCCGACCTCAACTGGATTAGCTCGGTGGGGGCTTTCATTCTGGCCATCTCCACGCTGCCCTTCTTGGTGAACGCCATCTACTCTTGGGTAGCTGGGCCCAAGGCCGGAGACAACCCCTGGCAGGCTCTAACTCTGGAGTGGACAACTTCTTCCCCACCGCCTGCCCACAACTTCTACGGGGATCCCATCCTGCTAACTGGCCCCTACGACTACGGCCTGCACAGCAAGGAGACTTTGGATTACTTGGCCGCCCAGTTGCAGAGCTTGCGGGAGCTGGCGCTGGCTGAGGCGGAGCCTACTTCTTCTTAGCAGGAGACTTGCCCGCTGGGTATCCATCCTCTGCTCGTCGGGTATTCCCGTCTTGATCTTGGCTGGGCTGCCCCTACAGTTTCAAGAAGTCTCTGGAATTTGGCGAGAATTGATTTTAAGTGGACAGGAATATGCAAGGATCCCTCGCTTCTGATGCCTTGATGGTCGGCCACACTCAGGCCCATGCCGCTCATGCCGAGCACCCAGATCATCGCGTTTTTGGTCTGCTGATGTTCCTGGTAGCGGAAGGCTGTCTATTCTTGGGCCTGTTCATGGCCTATTTGGCCTACAGCCTCACGGCCCCGGTTTGGCCGCCGGAAGGGACGCCGGAGCGGGAATTGCTCTTGCCTGGAATTAACACGGCAATTTTGCTCGCCAGCAGCTTGGCTATCCACCAGGCCAAGCCTGCCATCCAGGCCAATAATGTCAAGGGATTGCGGCTGTGGTTTGCCCTCACTGCCCTGATGGGGGCCATCTTCCTGGCCGGGCAGCTCTACGAGTACAGCCACCTGGAGTTTGGCCTCACCACCAACTTGTTTGCCAGTACCTTCTATGTCTTGACGGGGTTTCACGGGCTGCACGTGGCGGCGGGGTTGCTGTTTATTTTGGCGGTGCTCTGGCGATCCCTGAAGCCGGGCCACTACAGCGCCCAACACTACTTTGGCGTCGAGGCTGCTGAGATCTACTGGCACTTTGTGGACGGAGTTTGGATTGTGTTGTTTATCCTGCTCTACTTGCTCTGATGACAACTCCCCCCGAAAAGCCTGACCCCAAGAGAGAATGGGTCGCCCTGCGATCTGGGCTGAGCATTGCCCTGTTCCTGTTTTTGGTGGCGCTGGTTTCCTACTTGAGTCTTCACTTCGTGCTGGCCTTGGTGGACAAGCTCAGCTAGCGCCCTTCAATGGATCCTCCAGCCTCATCCTGTTGCTGCCGACCTGGATTTGCCGACGGCAGGAAAGATACACTGGATTTACAGGAGTTAACACCTTCCCTCCGTTGCCCTTTTTGCCACCATGAGCCCCCTCTTTTGGTTGAGGCTGCCCTCTTTCTCTGAACCTTCGTCGGGATCCCCTGGGCTTTATTCCCGCTCCTACTCTGGATCTCAACTGGGGCCGACCTCGGCCCGCCAGGGTTCTGCCTGGAAGCGTTGGCTGCGCTATCTTTACCTGCGGCTGTTGCGGCTGCAATCGTCGCCCAAGGAAATTGCCCGCGGCTTGGCGGTAGGGGTTTTTGCCGGCTGCTTCCCGATTTTTGGCTTTCAAACCCTGGCTGCTCTGGTGCTGGCCATTCCATTTCGAGGCAATAAGTTAGTAGCGGCAGCAGGAACCTGGGTGAGCAATCCCCTCACCTATGTGCCCATCTATGCCTTTAACTATCGGGTGGGAGAATGGCTGCTGGGATCCCGGACTGTCCTTCCCACCACAGAGCTGGTGGCGGCCACTTGGCGAAACTGGATGCAGTGGGGCCTGGAGGTGTCGGGCACGCTGTTTGTCGGTTGTGCGTTTGTCGGCTTTTGGGGAGCTCTCGTCAGCTATTTTCTGGGGCTGTGGTTGGTGCAGCGGATTCGTCGGCGGCAGAGAATCTGTGAGTGAGTACCTCAACTCAAACCCATCCTGGACGGGGGCAGAGGTTCGAGGTGCTACACGCCGCTGACGCGAACAATTTTCACAGATTAAGTCTAATCTAAGGTCTGATCATGGAAGACATGCGAGCGTTGTTAACAGATCTCAGCCGTCGCTCTCAGCGATGGGGAGAGCAGTTGGGATCCGCTTTGCAGACGGGCATGAGCCAGCTCGCGCAAGCTCCCCAGCCCATTGTGTTGCTCTCGGCGCGGGAACTGGAGAAGATGCGGCGGGCTTGTCGCCTGGCGGCAGATCTGCTCAAGCACCTAGAGCCGCTGGTGCGGCCGGGGATTACCACTCAAGAGCTCAACGACGAGGCGGAGCGCTGGACACGGGCCCATGGGGCCAGAAGCGCCCCTCTGGGCTACCACGGCTTTCCCAAGTCCATCTGCACCAGCGTCAACCACGTGGTCTGCCACGGCATTCCCAGCCCCAAGCAGGTTTTGCGAGAAGGCGACATCATCAACATCGATGTGACGCCGGTTTTGGATGGCTACCACGGCGATACCTCCAAAACGTTCTTTGTCGGACAGCCTTCTGAGCGGGCGCGGCGCTTGGTGGAGGTAACCGAAGAATGTCTGCGGCGGGGCATTGCCGCCGTCAAGCCGGGGGGGAGGGTCGGCGACATTGGCGCTGCCATTCAAGAATATGCCGAATCCCAGGGCTACAGCGTGGTGCGGGATTTTGTCGGGCATGGGGTGGGACGGCAGTTTCACACGGCCCCCCAGATCCCCCACTACGGCGAACGAGGGAAAGGGGAGAAGCTCCGCCCCGGCATGGTGTTCACCATCGAGCCGATGATCAACGAGGGCACTTGGGAGGTGAAGGTGCTCCCCGACAAGTGGACGGCTGTTACTTTGGACGGCAAGCTTTCGGCGCAATTCGAACATACGGTTGCCGTCACCGAAACTGGCGTAGAGATCTTGACCCTGCCTTCCCCAAGCCCTTGAGCCGATCATGAGCAGCGCCCTCGCTCTCCGCCTGCGCCTCTCTTCTGAGAACCTTCTTCTGCTGCTGGCGGCGGCAGTGGGGCTAGGCACGGGGCTGTTGGTGGTCGGGTTTCGCTATCTGATCGGCTGGTGTCGCTATCTGCTGCAAGACGTCTTTGTCGATGGCATCGGCAGAGCCGCAGAACACCATGGCCTGTGGCTGCCGGGATCCTGGTCTCTGGCTTTGGCGCCGGTGCTGGGAGGTCTGCTGATCGGCGCTTTGGGAGCAGTCGTGCCCTTCCCCAACTCGAGCCTCTCCAGTCTGGTGAGCTCCGTTCGTCCTTTGGCGCCTCAGCCCTGGTGGATCCCGCTCAAGCTCCTGGCGGCTGCCATCTCGTTGGGCGCGGGGGCTTCCCTGGGCCCGGAAGCGCCCAGTGTGGAAAGTGGCGCTTTGTTGGGATCCCTGCTGGGGCAAAACCTGCGCCTCTCGCGGGAGCGGGTGCAACTGTTGCTGGCGGCGGGGGCGGCGGCGGGGCTGGCGGCGGGGTTTAATGCGCCGATTGCCGGAGTGTTTTTGGCGCTGGAGCTGGCTTTGGCCCGCACGTTCACCACTTCTGCCGTCAGTGTGGTGGTGTTGGCGGCAGTGGTGTCGGCCCTGGTCGCCCAGGTGGGGTTGGGGGCGCAGCCGGCTTTTCTCTTGCCCACCATTACGCAGCCGGCTTTTGTCTTGCCGGACTACGAGATCCACAGCCTGCTGGAGGTGCCCCTCTATCTTGGCTTGGGCTTTTTGGCCAGCCTGGTTTCTCTGGCCTTCAGCTACACCCTGGAGTGGGGCAAGCACCTGTTTGGCAGTGGCCCCCTGGCCGCTTGGCCGGCTTGGAGCAAGCCCATTTTGGGAGGTGGGATCCTGGGCTGGGCGGGCTTGGGGATCCCGTTGGCGTTGGGGGTGGGCTATGAAACCGTTGAGTCGATCTTGCAGGCTGTGCCCTTTTCCCTTGGCCATCTGGGCCTGCTTTTGCTGGGCAAGCTGTTGCTGAGCGCTTTGAGCCTGGCCAGCGGCTTTGTGGGGGGAACCTTTGCGCCGGCTTTGTTCCTGGGGGCGGTGCTGGGGGCAGCCTACGGCCAGGTGTTGGGACAGGTGTTGCCCGCCATCGCCCTCTCTCCCCCTGTCGCTTACGCCATGGTGGGCATGGCGGCGGTGTTGGCGGCCAGTGTGCGGGCTCCGCTGACGGCCATTTTGCTGCTGTTTGAGATGACGCGGGACTACCACATCGCGCTGCCGGTGATGGCGGCGGTGGGTTTGAGCATTTGGCTGGCGGAGCAGTTGCACTCACCGGCCATCTACCCTTCCGCCCGTCGCGGCCAGGAGCCCAACAAGGGCCTGACGGTGCAAGAGGTGATGGTACCCCCTTCTCTGCTGTTGCAGCAGGATACGCCCCTGCGGGAGGCCCTGGAGCGTTTGCTGCAACAAAAGTGCCATAGCGCCTTGGTGGTGGATGGCCAGGAGCGGCTGCGAGGCATTCTCACCCTGGAAGACCTCGAGCGCGCTTTGGCTCACAGGGAAGCTGGGGAATTGGCCGAGCTGACAGTAGAGCAGGTCAGCCAATCGGCGGTGCTCACCACCTTTCCCGATGAGGCGGTGGCAGTGGCTGCCGAGCCGATGTACGAATACGATTTGCGCCAGTTGCCGGTGGTCTCGCGGGAGGATCCGGAGCATGTGGTCGGCCTCTTGGATCGGGATCGGGTGTTGCTCTCCCAAGAGATCGAATCTGTGCGGCAAGTCCTGGAGCCGGAAGTTCCTCCAGCCCAGGGCAACGGACAAGAGGGGATCCCCTCTGCGTAGAACTCTGCTGCGGGGATCAACGTTGCCGCAAGGGGGCAGAGGGGCAGGTGCGACGCAGCGGGCAGCGGCTACACTCGGGCATACGCGCTTTGCAGATGCGCTTGCCCAGCCGGATGAAGTTGACATGCAGGGAGTAGGCTTTGCCCTTGGGGATCTGCGGGGAAAGCTGAGCAAAGGTGTCGTCGGGATGTTTGGCCCGCACCAAGCCCAGACGGTTGGCCACTCGATGCACGTGGGTATCTACCGGGCAGAGATCCCGACCTAGCCCGAACAACAACACACAGGTGGCGGTCTTCAGCCCTACCCCTTTTAGGGAGAGCAGAAAGTCGAGGGCGCCGGCGTCGTCCAGGTCTCTTAGAAAGTCAAGACTGAGGGATCCCCGTCGCTCGCCAATGGCGGCCAGGATCTCCTGAATGCGGGCTGCCTTGAGGTGGGCTAAGCCGCCGGGCCGGATCACCTGGGCCAGCTCCGCCAGGTCGGCAGCCAAGACGGCCTCCCAGGTGGGAAAGGCAGCTTTGAGGGCGCGGAAGGCACGGCTGCTGTTGTAATCGGTGGTGTTTTGGGAGAGAACCGTGCCCACCAACTCGTCCAGGAGATCGGGATAGAGGGGAAGGCCGTCGGGGGTGTGGGGGCGCTGAGGGATCCCGAAGCACTGCTCTAGCTGCATCAACAGCGATTCCGTCCTGTCGGCGAGCCGGAGCTCTGGCAGCGGGGTTGACGGCTCCGTCCGAGGAGCGCAAACGGCGGGCTCAGGCGGACATTGGGAAAGACCATCCACTCTCGGCTGTACCACGGCTGGCCCTCTGGGGGAGTTAACGGGCAGAACTTTGGCAGATCTCCTGCAACAGGTGGGCTACGGCCTTGCTGGCATTGGGGGGAGCTGTGGCTTGCAAGTGGGCAGCCATTTGGGCAACCACCTGCGGCTGAGCCAACCAGGTCAACACCGTTTGCCGCAGCAAGTCCACATGCTCTTCGGATTCTCGCATGACCACACCCCCACCGCGCCCCACAAAGGCTAGGGCATTCTGATACTGATGATCCTCGGCGGCAAAAGGATAGGGGATCAAAATGGCCGGAGTGGCGGTGGCCCACAACTCCGCCAGGCTCATGGCTCCGGCCCGGCTGATGGCAAACGTTGCCCGCTGCAGCAGGGCAGCCACATCGGTGCGGAAAGGAAAGGGCCGGTAGCGGGGATGGATGGGGATCCCGGCCTCGCTGCCGCCCGTCAGATGCACAATCCAAGCCCCCGCCTCCAACCAAGCTTCGGCACAGGCGGCCACCATGCGGTTGAGGCCCCGTGCCCCTTGGCTCCCCCCTATCACCACGATCAGCGGATCCCCGTCGGGGATGGGGAGATCGGCGGGCAGGGGCTGGGGCCGATAGAACTCGGCCCGCACCGGCGTGCCCACCACTTGGGCGGCCACCCCCGGCAAATGCTCTGCCGCCTCCGCCATGCCCAGCGCCACCACGTGGCAAAATCTTCCCAGCCAACGGGTGACTTTGCCGGGGATGCGGTTGGACTCGTGCAGCAACACCGGCACCCGCAGCGAACGGGCGGCCAAGATGGTCGGGGCGGCGATGTAGCCACCGGTGGTCAGGACGATATCAAACCGTCCCGACTTGAGGAGTTGGCGTACCTGCAGGGTCGCCCGCGCCAGTTGAGCCAAGGCTCGCAGCTTGTGGAGAGGGGATCCCTGCCAGCCAGACATGGCAACCCGGTGCAAAGGGTAGCGCTCCTGCACCAGCTTCCCTTCCATCCGATCCGGCACCCCCAGCCATTCGATCTGCCAATCGGGCAACTGCTCGGCAATGGCCAAAGCCGGAAAAACGTGCCCGCCAGTACCGCTGGCAGCAACCAGCAGCCGCGGAAGCGAAACTGTGGCCCTGGCGCGTGTATCCACCCGCGTACCGGCTAGGGATCCCTGAGATCGTCAGGAGTTGTTGGAGCTGACATAGCGCAAGAGGGTGCCCCGTTGCCCCAAGATAAACCCTCGGTCGGGGCCGAAAAACTCGATGCTGTAGAAATTGGCGGGGATATCGCTGACTTGCTTAGCCTGCTCCCAGGTTTTGCCACCGTCGGGGCTGTGGATCAGGGTGGCGCCACCCCCCACCACCCACAGGTCGTGGTCGTTTTGATAGGCCGCATTCAAATAGCCAAAGCTGAGGGCCCGACCCGGACGCAGCGGCGACGCCCACTCGCCAGAGGTGAAGTCCTCCGTGAAGGCAATCTCTGCCCCTTGGTTCAGTTTCCAGGCGCTGCCGTTGGGGCCAAAACCCATGTTTTGAATGCGGCGGGAGCTCTCCCGCGGATAAGGCTTCCAGGCGCGGCTTTCTGGCGTGTAGAGAAAATAAAAGCTGCCCCGCGACGACACCGCCAGGTATTCTCCCCCAGGGCCGCGGGCGATGTTTTTGATGGCCCCAATCGGCTCCTCCACCTGAGCGCGCCAGGTCTGCCCGCCATCTTCCGTGCGGTAGATGGCGCCCACATTGGTCACCATCTCGGCAGCCCCAGGGCCCAAAGCCTGGATTAAGATCGGCTCACCCGGCAGTTGGGTGTTGAGGCGAATGGAAGTCCAGTCGGATCCCTCGTTCAGGGTGTGAAGGAGGATCTTCGGCTGCCCGGCCACCCAGCCTTCTGCCCCGGCAAAGCTGATCGAGGCAAGGTAGGCTTCTGGCTCCAAGCTCGACAGCTCCCGCACCTGCCAGTGCAAACCGCCATCGTGGGATTCCAGCAGTGTCGCCTTGTCTCCCACCAGCCAGCCGTGTGTAGGGGTGGTGCCGGTGAAGGCGATGTCCAGCAGAATGTTTTGGGTAGGCACCTCCACCTGCTGCCAGGGCACCACCTGCATATTCGGCATCCGCGCCGCCATCAGCAGCAGGGAGCAAGCAGCCAACAGCGCCAGTCTCAAGAGCTTCAACATCTTGGCCATCACTCGACGAAATAAAAACTCATCAAAAATAAAAACCCCAGCGCCAATCCCAAGAAAATGAGCAGGTTCTTTTGGGCAGGGGTCATCACGTTCACCCCCAGGCCGTAGCGCAAGTTCTCTTGAAAACCCGAAGGCTTGCCTTTGGCTCCCACTGCTTGGAAGAAGCGCTGGTCGGCTCGGCACACCGGACATTTCCAATCGGCGGGCAATTCCTCAAACGGCACACCCGCCGGGATCCGATTGAGTTGATCCCCCTTGGCCGGCTCGTAAACGTAGCCACAGGAACGGCATTCGTAGCGCTGCATGCGCAGGGGATCGCCAAGCTGCGCATCGGTTTCATCTTCCGGCAGCTCAATCAGCCTCGGTGTCTGGGGAGGACGGGGTTGGACACCGGGATCCGGTTGCGAGCCATTCATGGTCAGAGATCCATGTGCATCGTTAATCCCATTATGAGAGGAGTTGTTACAAAAATCTACTCGCTGCTCAGGGTGATGGGCCAATCCTGCCCATCCCAGTGAGACTCATCCGGTGGATATAGGGATCCAACTGGGGGATTCCGTATGTTATGTTTTGGGTATACTGCCCTCAGTGTTGTGCAAGTGGGTGGCTTTATGACCACGCCCCCTCGCCGACCGGCCCTCAATCATGTGCTAATTGTCAAAGATCGACAGGGGCCAAAGGCCTACTGGTTGACAGCCGAGCTCTACTCATTGGGCCGGGATCCGCGCAACAGTATTCGCATTGACTCGCAGTACGCCTCTCGCTACCACGCTATTTTGGTTAAAACCGAATCTCCTTCTTCTCCCGACGGGTTCACCTACCAAATTATCGACGGCGACATTCAGGGCAATCCTAGCACCAATGGCCTTTACGTGGGTGGGCAACGGGTGGAATTTCGGGATCTTGAGGATGGGGACGAGATCCAGTTTGGCAGCGATGCCACTGCCACCTACTCACTGCAGAGCAAAGATCTGGATGCAATTCTCGCCACCTTTGAAAACACCCAGATTGTCGGGTTGTGAAAGCCCGGCTTTCCTGTTGGGTTTTGGCGCGTAAGCTGTTATGGGATCCTCCCTTCAGCTGGTTGGTTAAGGGGGTAGCTAGCCGATGTCAGAAGCTGGAGTTACTCGCGCTGCTTGGGTGGTGGCAGCTTTGGTTTTGTCGGCGGTGCTGGGGCCGCGGGTTGCCATGCCCCTGGTAGGACTGGTGGGGCTGGTCATCGTCGAGCAAGTGGCCTTTGGGGGGCGGATTTCAGGGTTGCTGGGCGGGCTGCTGGATTGGGCTTCGCCGGCCTACCGGCAGCGGGTCATCCGCCACGAAGCGGGGCACATTTT
The DNA here is from genome assembly GCF_047462495.1 of Synechococcus sp. H55.2. Taxonomy (NCBI): domain Bacteria; kingdom Bacillati; phylum Cyanobacteriota; class Cyanophyceae; order Synechococcales; family Synechococcaceae; genus Synechococcus; species Synechococcus sp. H55.2. The sequence goes on from NZ_JANSJH010000019.1 coordinate 14,065, forward strand.
GGTGGCCCATCTGCTCGGGATCCCGTTGTTGGGCTATGTGCTTAGTCCCTGGCAAGCCTTTCGACGGGGGATGCCTGGCTACGGCGGGGTGGAGTTGGATCGGGCCCCGATGCACACTTGGCAGGCTCAGGGAAGGATCCCTTGGGCAGAGGTGGAGCGCTACGGCACGTTCTGGATGGCGGGGGCAGCCGCAGAATCGTTGCACTACAGCCAAATTACGGGCGATACAGAGGATCGGCAGCAGTTGGCAACGCTGTTGGCAGCGCAGCCCTTGACCTCTCCAGCCAAAATGAAGGTCCAAATCAACCGCTTCTTGCGCCAGGGACGAGCGCTGTTGCAGGCCCACCCCCAGACCTATGCCGTCGCCGTCCAATCTCTGGAGCAGGGAGCCGCCTGGGAAGACTGCCTGGCGGCCATCGCTGCCAGCCTGGAACAAGAGACGGCCCAGGAGGGTTAACCGGGGCCCGGATCCCATCGCCGTATTCTGGAGCCGCTTGCTGATAAACTGTGACATACGAAAAAACAAAAGCTGGGATCCCTGCCTATCCATTTGGGTTTCTGCTTTGGGATCCCCTTCTTTAGTTGTCTTCTGAGCGTCTTTTAGGGAGGATCCACCTTGCGTCCCATCCTCATCGCCGGCAACTGGAAGATGTACAAAACCCAGGCTGAGGCCCGCCAGTTTCTGCGGGAGTTTGCTCCGGCTCTGCAAGCGTCGTCCTTAGGAGCGGCTTCACAACGGCAGATCATCCTGTGTGTGCCCTTCACAGACCTGTCCGTGGTGGCAGAGCAAACGCGGGGATCCGGCATCGCCGTGGGAGCACAAAACCTGCATTGGGAGGATCAGGGGGCGTTTACCGGGGAGATCTCCGGCCCCATGCTGGCGGAATTGGGGGTGCGCTACGTGATCGTCGGCCACAGTGAACGGCGGCAATACTTCGGCGAGACAGATGAAACCGTGAATCGGCGCTTGGCAGCGGCGCAGCGGCATGGCCTCACCCCCATCTTGTGCGTGGGCGAAAGCCAGGAGCAGCGACGGCAGGGCTTGATCGAGTCTTGGATCCTAGGGCAGTTGGATCGCGCCTTGGCAGGGATCGATCTGGAGAACCTGGTGATTGCCTACGAGCCGATCTGGGCCATCGGCACCGGCGACACCTGTGCAGCCGCAGAGGCCAATCGGGTCATCGGCTTGATCCGCCAGCACCTGGGCGCCGACCAACTGCCCCTCCTGTATGGCGGCTCGGTCAAAGCCGGCAACATCGACGAGCTGATGGCCCAACCCCAGATCGACGGAGTGCTGGTGGGCGGGGCCAGCCTCGATCCGCGGGAGTTTGCCCGCATCGCCAACTTTCAGGCCCTGACCCCGGCCTCAATTGCTCAGTAGGTTCTTCTGCCCCCACAGCAGGGCCACCGGAAAAGACTTGAGGAGGATGCCCACCGGCAAGGTTTCGCCGGCAGGGATCCCTTCTTGGGTCAGCCCGTTCACCCACTCCAGCCGCTTCCAGCGGGGCAGATGAATTTCAGTATCTTTCCAAACGGCTTCTCCCAGGGGATCCTGCGTCTCGTCGATCAACGAGGTCAAAAAGCGGGGTGACACCGTAATCAAAACCTGCTTCTCGTGCTGGCGGGCAAAAGCCACCACGTGGGCAGCATGGGATCCGCTCACCTGCAGGGGAATGTAATTTCCGCCAAGAAACAACTGCGGCTGTTCCTGACGGGCCCTGAGCACAAGATGAATGAGAAACAGCTTAATGCGTCCGTCGCGGCGGTGGGACAGCAGATCTTCGACAAGCTGTAGAGGATCCTGTTTGACTCGCCGTTGAATTTCTTCTAAGTAGGCGAGGCGACGAGAAAAATCTACAGGCCGACGATTGTCGGGATCCACCATACTTAGATCCCATAGCTCGGTACCTTGGTAAATATCCGGGATCCCAGGGCTGGTGAGCTTGATCAGCGTTTGCGAGAGGGAATTCAAGATGCCAAAGTGGGCAATTTTGCGTTGGAAAGGCAAGAAGGACTCCAAAAAGGGGCTTGAAGTCTGTAGGATCTGATCGATAAAAGCGAGGGTGGCTTCTTCATACTCGGTATCGGGGCGAAGCCAAGCGGTGTGAACTTTGGCTTCCCGCACAGCTTTGATGGCATAGTCCTTAACCCGCTGCACGAACTGGGGCACCTCTTCCGCTTGGAAGGGATAAGAGCCGAGCAAAGTCTGGTAGAGCAGATACTCATCGTTGCGATCTGGCAGTTCCGAGCGCTTGGCTTGATTGCTGCGGACCTTGTAACCGAGGTTCAGCTCATGCCAAAGGTTGATGTGTTTTTTCCATTCAGCAGGGATTTCAGACAGCACATTCAGGCGGGCTCGTACATCTTCGCCGCGTTTGGTATCGTGGGTAGAGGAAGCATTCATCGAAAAAGGCCACTCGGCTGCTCGTTCTTGGTTAAAGCGGTGAAACTCCTGCAGAGAAAAGCCAAAACGGCAGGGATCCCCGCCCACTTCGTTTAAGGATAGTAGCCGGTTATAAACATAGAAGGCCGTATCCTCTACCCCTTTGGCCATGAGAGGGCCGGCCAACTGTTGCAGGCGCATGGCAAAGTAGATCTGCTCGTTTCTCTCTTGCTCTGACAAATTGTCGAGAGACTCCAGGCAGAGAAAACGCTGCAGAAAATTTAGTTCGTTTACCAAGATGGGCAGGTTCTCCTTGGCTTTCTCTACAGCTTTACGGATAACCTGCTGACCTTCTGGGCTGAGGATCCCTTGGTGGATGTAAACTCGATAAACCGGGAAGCACACCAAAACTTCCACCAGGGCTCGGCGCAAGCTGTAGAGGGTAAAGTCGTTAGCGTAGCGGTGATGGCTGGTGATCTGCTTGAGCAAAAAAGCAAGATTATCCATATCACCTGCCAGGTTGCGCTCGATGATCAAACGTTTTTTGTCTTCAATCACCTGTTCTGGGGAATGTCGTAGGTTCGTAAAGTCTTGATAAAGAGAGTCAAAAGCCTCTGCATTTTCTTCCTGGCAAAAAAGACCATTGAGCTTGGCTAAAAAGTCGTATCCTGTTGTGCCTTGAATCGGCCATTGCTGAGGCAGTTTCTCATCGGCTTCTAGGATTTTCTCTACCACGATGTAGAGATCTGGGCAGCGTTCCCGCAGGCGATGGAGATATTCTTCCGGATTAAACAGGCCGTCGATGTGGTCGATACGTAAGCCTGTAAAGCGCTCTTGTTCTGCCAGCTTAAGGATAAGCTGATGTGTTTTGCGAAAGACCTCGCGATCCTCCATCCGCAGCGAGATCAGCTCGTTAATGGTGAAGAAGCGACGGTAGTTGATTTCCTCGGCGCCCACTTTCCAGAAGGAAAGGCGGAAATTCTGCCGCGCCAAAAGGTCGTCCAACAAGTCAAAGCTTGAGGGATCCCCCGGCTTGCCGTTAAAGATGGCAATGTTCTCGTCAAAGAAGTTTTGAATAGATTGGCTAGACGTGTAAAGCTCCCAAAGGGAGTGCTTAGCAAAGTTAATTTGATCGGTGCGTTCTAGGAGATCTTCCTTGCTGGGTATAAATCTCAGGCTGAAGAGGATCCCGAGTAACTTGATGTAGTCGGGGTGGCTTCGCCCTAACTTCCGCCGCAATTTACCTAAGTTGTAGGTAAAAACATCGGCATAGGTATCGATATTCAGAGGAAATCTCAGGTTATAGTAGTTGATGCTGAGGCCATCGGCATCGTAACGAAGCTGAATTTGACCAGACTCCAAACATTTATCGTAGAAATCTCCCAAAAAGGGTGCCAAGATCCTGCCTTTAATACCCAGATAGGAGTGGTTCCAGTTGACATCAAAGTAATCGATAAAGTCTGAGTTGGGCCCACTTTCTAGAACATCCATCAACATTTGGTTTTGGCCGTCATAGGCCATGTGGTTGGGCACGATGTCTTGGATCCAGCCGATTCCCTGCTGATTGAGGGTTTCCCACAAGAGCTCAAACTTTTCACTTCCCCCCAGTTCCTGGTTAATCTGCCTCGGATCCACCACGTCGTAGCCGTGGGTGCTACCGCTGCGGGCTTGGAAGATGGGAGAGGCATACAAGTCGCTGATGCCCAGCAACTTCAGGTAGGGAACCATTTGCCGTGCTGCCTCGAAGTCAAACCCAGCATGAAACTGAATGCGATAGGTGGAAGTCGGGATCCGCATGATGACCTTAGAACGACGACAAAGGGGTCTAGCTTGCAAACGGACTAGGGTCGAGAGAAGAGATGTTTCCAGAGTAGCGGCTAAAATCAAGAAACCATGTAGGGAAGGGCGGAGTCTGCCGAGGCAACAGTTGGAGGGGGTTCACAGCCCTCAGTTGCAGGTCAGCCCGGACATGCCCAGCTCTCTTGGTCTCCATCCCTTGACGGCCGACAGCAGGGATCCCCAAGCTCCAGCCGCCCGCCTGCTTTTGAAGCCTTTTTCTCCCCATCTTGTCTATGTCATCCATTCAACAAGAACCTCGCATTCTGCTGGGCCTGCGGGCCGACCAGTTTCGCCATCCTGTGGATCTGCAGGCAACCCGCTCTCTGCAGCAGGTGCCGGGGCTGGGCCTGCTGATTCAAAACTGGCTCGGCTCAACAGCAGGACAGGTCTTTTATCTGGATAACATCGCTTCCAGTATTCAAATTAACGAGCATCAGCTGCCGGAGATTCACCAGCTTTTGGTGCAGGCCTGTCGCATCTTGGATCTGGACGTGCCCCAGCTCTATGTGCGGCAGAACCCCACGCCCAATGCCTATACCTTTGCCATGCAGGGGAAAAAGCCTTTTATCGTTTTGCACAGCTCTCTGCTGGATCTGTTGGAGCCGCCGGAAATTCAAGCCGTGATCGCCCATGAATTGGGCCATTTGAAATGTAATCACGGCGTCTACTTGACGATGGCCAACATCCTCATGCTCTCCACCAGCTTGCTCCCCTTCGGCGGGCTGTTTTATCAGGCGTTGCAGGAGCAACTGATGCACTGGCTGCGGTGCGCCGAGTTTACCTGTGACCGGGCGGCGCTGTTGGTCACCCAAGACGCCAAGACGGTGATCTCGGTGTTGATGAAGTTGTGCGGTGGATCCCCGCAATTGGCCTCTAAGCTGAATGTGGACGCCTTTTTGGAGCAGGCCCGCGCTTACGACGAGCTGGACGGGGATCTGTGGCAGATGGAGCTGAAGCAGATGCAAACGGTGGGGCGCACCCATCCGCTGCCGGTCCTGCGGGCCAGAGAAATCGAGCGTTGGTTCCGCAGCAACACCTACCAGCAAATCCTGGAGCTGCAGGGAGCGGCTGCTTCCTAAGTGCCGATGATGGATCCCCCCGATGTGCCCCAGGGCTTGCCTCTCATTTTGGGGGAGGTGCTTTTCGACTGCTTCCCCAGCCAGGTGGTGCTGGGCGGTGCGGCTTTGAACGTGGCTTGGAACCTCAAGGGGCTAGGATCCGATCCCCTCTTGCTTAGCCGCATCGGCCAAGACGAAGCGGCAGAAAAGTTGTTGGCGGCGCTGCGGCGGCAGGGGCTGCGCCTGGAAGGTTTGCAACGGGATCCGATTCACCCCACCGGCCAAGTCCAAGTCACGCTGGATGCAGAGGGGATCCCAAGCTTTGCCATCTTGCCCGACCAAGCCTACGACTACATTCAGTTGGATATCGGGGTTCTCCAGCCCAGCCTGCTCTATCGGGGCAGCTTGGCGGCGCGACGGGAAGCGGCCCATCGCCACTTTCAGGAGACGATCCCCGCCCTTCGCTGTCCGGTGTTTTTGGATCTCAACCTGCGGGATCCCTGGTGGCAGCCGGATCCCATCCGGGAGATGCTGCGCACCTGCGATTGGCTGAAGCTAAACCAGGCGGAGCTGGAGCAGGTGGCGCGGCTAGAAGGGATCCCTGCCAAAGAGGTGCGGGAGCAAGGGCAGATCCTGCGGGCGCAGTTGAACCTGAAAGGTCTATTTTTGACTCTAGGGGCCGCAGGTGCGCTCCTGATCACCCCCGCCCAGGTTTATCAGGCCGACCCGGTTTCCGTACCTCAGATGGTGGATACGGTGGGCGCTGGAGATGGCTTCAGTGCCGTGGCCATCCTGGGCCTGCTGCGGGGATGGCCAGAGGAGGTGTTGCTGCAGCGGGCGGTGCAATTTGCCTCGGCCATCTGCGGGATCGCGGGGGGTGCGCCTCAGGATTCGGAGTTCTATCGGCCTTTCCGGCAGGAGTGGCGGCTCTGAAGCCTACTGAAACTGGCGCAGGTGAAACTGGGCGTAGCGCCCCCCTTTGCCCAGCAGCTCGCGGTGATTTCCTTGCTCCAGCAGTTGCCCTTGCTCCAAGACAAAAATGCGGTGGGCGGTGCGCACTGTCGAGAGGCGGTGGGCGATAACAAAAACGGTGCAGCGTTGCATCAGCCGTTGCAGCGCCTCCTGCACCAACGCTTCCGACTCGTTGTCCAAAGCAGAGGTGGCCTCGTCCAGGATCAAGATCTTGGGGTTGAGCAACACGGCGCGGGCAATGGCCAGCCGTTGCCGTTGTCCGCCGGAAAGGGTGACCCCGCGTTCTCCCACGCGGGTGGCGTAGCCATCGGGTAAGCTCTCGATAAAGGTGTCGATGTTGGCCACCTGGGCCGCCTGGCGTACCGCTTCCAGGTCAAACTGCTCTTGTCCGTAGGCGATGTTGCTGGCAATGGTTCCCGAAAACAGGGTGATCTCCTGCGGCACAATGCCAATCTGGCGGCGCAGGCTCTTGAGGGTGACGGTGCGGATGTCGATGCCGTCGATGCGGATGCAGCCCTGCTGCGGATCGTAAAAGCGGGGAATCAAGCTCACCAGGGTGGATTTGCCGGCACCGGAGGATCCCACCAAGGCCACGATCTCGCCGGGAGACACCTGAAAGCTGATTTCCTTGAGCACCGGCTGATCCGGTTTGTAGGCAAAGGAAACTTGCTCGAACTCCACCCAGCCCTGAATGGGGGGCATAGGCCGAGCGCCGGGCAGCTCCCGGATCTGCGAGCGAGTGTTCAGCAGCTCGAAAATCCGCTCCACCGAAGCCTCACCCTGTTTCAGCTCGCTGTAGTTGTTGGTGATGTGCACAATGGGGTCGATCAACATGGCAACACCGGCAATAAAGCCGAGAAACTGGCTGCCGGTCAGGTTGCCCTGGCTAATTTGCCAGCCGCCCACCCAAAACACCCCCAACACGCTCATGGCGTACAGGAAACCCACCACCGGGTCTTGGATGGCTTTCACCTGCTCGGTCTGAAACCGGGCCAGGCGGTTGCTTTCGGCAATGGCACTGAAGCGGCGAATTTCGTAGTCCTCGGCCGCAAAGGCGCGAGTGAGACTGATGCCGGCAAACACTTCTGTCAAGAGGGCGGCCAAATCCGACATCTTCTCTTGGTTGAGGCGGGAGCGAAACAAGAGGCGATCCCCAAACCAACTGATCAAAGCGGCCATCAGGGGGGCGATCAGCAGGGTGGTCAAGGTGAGAATGCCGTTGAGATAAAACAGGTAGGCCACCACCGCCAAGATGGTGAGCACGCTGGGGATGAAACGGTGGAAAAAGCGTTGCACCACCTCTCCCACCCGATCCAGATCCCCTGTCAGGCGATAGACCAGATCGCCGGTGCGGCTGCCGGAAAAATAATCCACATCCAGCGCTTGCAAATGGGCATAGATCTGTTGGCGCAATTCCAACACCATTTGCAGGGAAGCCCTCGCCATCAGGGTGTCTTGGCCGTACTGGAAGGCGCCACGCACCAAGAAAAACACCACTCCAATCAGGGCCAGCGTCCGCAATTGCCCCAGATCCCCGGCGCCGATGGAGCGGGCCACCCACTCGATCAAGTAGGCAAGCGCGGGCATGGTCAGGACAAAGCCAAGAGTGCAGGTCAGCCCCAACAACAACATCCACAGATGGGGCCGGATAAAAGGGATGAGACGGCGATAGCTACGACCCGGATGCACCAATCCCAAACCAGAAGGGCCTCTGACTCAACCAGCTTACAGGATACTGTTGCCCACTGCTGCCGGGATCCTTGAAACTGGCCGGTCGAGTTGAAAGCCGCTGCGGCCATTTTCTTTGACCGCTGTTACATGGAAGCCGGCCAGTAGGTGCTGGGAGCATAACCGGGCATCAACACGATCAGCCATACTCTTGCTAGTTAGAATTACTTGCATTAGCAAAGAACCTCAACCAGGCCCGGAGAAGACGCAGATGACCCACATCCTGCCGCCGCGGGATCCCCGCTGTTTCCACAACATAGAGAGATAGAGAGTCAGACTGAGGGATATAACTCCACCACTTAACTCAGCTACAGGATATCTCTATTGCAACTACTTTCAATAAATTAGGGGCATGGTAGGGGTTTTCTTTGATAAAGAGTTGCATCAAGCTGGGAAGGTCTGGTAAAGTGCTTACCCAAATGGCAATTGCTAAAGATTTGCAGTTAAGCCTTCTCAGGAGAACGGGTCGCGGAGTGGCAAGCATGACATGGCAACAGGTACAGGCGGGCGTGTGGTGTCGGCAGTTGGGGCAACTGGCGCCCCAGTGGTGGCTGGGGTGGAGCCCTGAGCAGGGCTTCCAGCTCTACCGCCAAGAGTCCCTGCCTTCTCTCTCTGCTTTGCGGATGCGCTACCAGGAGCAGGATGGCTGGCTGGATGTGTTTTTGGGAGAAGCCGAGCAACATCCCCAGCGGCGGCGCAGTCTCCTCGATGCAACGGCGCGGGTGGCTTTGCACTACTTGCCGGAAGATCTGGCTCAGATTCGGTCCCTGAAGTGTCCTCACGAGCGCATTCCTCTGGAGCTTTGGCAACGGCTAACCCAGCAACGGAGTTGAGGACTACCCAATGCTATTTTGCTCTCCGCTTGGCCAGGCTTAAGCTGGGAAGGGAAGCGTAGCGGCTGAAGCCATGACCGTTTCTGAGCGCCAACCCAAGCAACCCTTTGAGCAGCAAGCCAGTGGGCTGACTTCTCGCCGCCTTTTGAAGGGATCCATCATCGGCGCCGGGCAGGTGGGCATGGCCTGTGCCTACTCGATGGTGATCCAGAACACCCTCGATGAGCTGGTTCTTCACGACATCGACCGCGCCAAGCTGGAAGGGGAAGTGATGGATCTGGTGCACGGGATCCCTTTTGTGGAGCCGACGCGGATCTGGGCGGGAGAGCTGGCCGATTGCGCCGGCTCAGACGTCGTGATTGTGACGGCGGGAGCCAAGCAGCGGCCTGGCGAAACCCGTTTGGATCTGGTTCACCGCAACGTTGAGATTTTCAAAAGCTTGATCCCGGCCCTGATGGAGCATTGCCCCAGCGCCATTTTCCTGGTGGTGAGCAACCCCGTCGATATCATGACCTATGTTTCCCTGAAGGTGTCGGGGCTGCCGGCGGGGCAGGTGTTGGGATCGGGCACGGTGTTGGATACGGCCCGCTTCCGCTATCTTTTGGCCCGGCGGCTGGGGGTGGATCCGCGCAGCCTGCACGCCTACATTATCGGCGAACACGGAGATAGCGAGGTGGCCGTCTGGAGCAAGGTGAACATTGCCGGCACGCCGATTGGCCAGCTCTCGCCGGAGTGGGATCCCGCCCAGTTGGGGGATATTTTCGAGCAGGTGCGCAATGCCGCCTATGAGATCATCCGCCGCAAAGGGGCCACCAGCTATGCCATTGGTCTGGGGGTGACGCAAATTGTCCAGGCCCTGGTACGGGATCAGCGGCGCGTTTTAACCGTGAGCAGCCTCACCCAGGGGGAGTATGGTCTGCCGGAGGTCTGCCTCAGTTTGCCGAGAGTGGTCGGTCGGCAGGGGGTGGAGCGCACGCTGGCCATGTCCCTCACCGAGAGCGAGCAACAGCAACTGCACCGCTCGGCCCAGATCCTGCGGCAAGTCATCGACAGCATCCGGTGGTAGCCTAGAGCTCCTCTACCTTTCCATCCCAACTGGGGGATCTTTTGGGATCCCTTGGGGGGAGGGCTGAAGCTAGCGGCAGGAGGTGGTCTATGGAAACAGACGTGCAACGGGCACAGCAGGTAACCCAACCTGAGAAGGACTCCCCCGCTTGGGCAGGGATCCCGCTGCAGAAAGGTCTTGGCCAGCGGCTGCGGCAACACGTCAACCCCCTACAGGCGCAATACCAACAGCCCACCCCCCCGCCCCACTGGGAACGGGTGTACCGGCGGCTGGGGCAACCCTTTCATTTGGATATCGGCAGCGGGAGCGGACGCTTTTTGCTGCGCATCGCCCAGGAGCAGCCCGACTGGAACTTTTTGGGCGTGGAGATTCGACAGCCGCTGGTGGAGCGGGCCAATGCTTGGCGGGACGAGCTGGGGCTGGATAACGTCCATTTCCTCTTTGCCAACATCAACGTCTCGCTGCGGCATCTATTTGCCCCGGGGGATCTCAGCCGAGTCACCATCCAATTTCCGGATCCCTGGTTTAAAAAGCGCCATCACAAACGGCGGATCGTCCAACCGCAACTGGTGGCGGATCTGGCCCTGCTGCTGCAACCGGGCAGCCCCGTCTTCCTGCAGTCGGACGTGCGGGAAGTGGCCGAGGAAATGGCAGCTCGATTTTTAGACCATCCGCAGTTTTGGGATCCCTGCCAGGGGCCCATCGATGACAACCCCTTCGGTATTCCTACCGAGCGGGAGTGGCAGTGTCTGCAGTTGGGGCTGCCCATCTACCGTTATTGGCTAGAGCGCCGCTGACCCCTTCATCCTGCCGAAGCCAATAGAAGCTAGGATATAACCCGCTGGAGTTGCCTCTGTTGCTGTCATGTCTCCCTCTGACGCCACGGCCTCGGTCGATCCCCATTGGCTTTCTGTTCGCCGTGGGATCCTCAACCTGCTGAGCCTATTGGCCCTTTTGATTGTCGGGCTTTCGCTTTCCAGCAGTTGGTTTCAGCCGCCGCCCCAAACGCGGTTGGATCTGTTGCAAACCCATCTCGCCCTGCAGGCTGCCCGCACCCTCGACGATCCCCGCTATCAGGATCTGGCGCGGGCTTTGCTGGGGCAGAACGTTTTCGAGCTGGCCCACAATCGCTACCGGCAGGTGGCCGACAACTACGCCGAACGCCTGCAGCGCCTCAAACGGATGGCACGGCTGGAAAGGGCGACTCCCTCGGAGGCGGGCAGATCCGAATTGGCCAGCCTCTCGGATGCGGTGGGGCCGGCCTCAACTCCAGAAGAAGTGGATCCCGTTCTGCTGGCTTCTGTCCAGGAGCTGCAGGCGGAGCTGGACGCCCTGCGGCTGCGCCTGGGCCTGCTCTCCGCCTACCAGGAGGATCTGGAGGCAGCCCAGCAGCAGTGGCAGCAGGTGATCGATCCAGAACGTCCCTTGGAGCTGGAATCCCGCCAAAAAGGGGTGGCGCGGCTCTTGCAAGGGCTGTGGGGAACGCCACGGCGCATCTTGCCGGAGGCCGAGGTGCAGATCCGCAACCACCTGGACGGCTGGTTTGAGGCAGTGGCCCTGCAGCAGCTCTACCGGCTGCAACAGCGCAGCGACAGCCTCAATGCCCTCAACCAGGAGCAGGAAAAATTGGCCTTGGCAGCTCTGTTCCGGCTGGCAGTGGTGGGCGGGATCCCGATGCTGGGGGCGCTGCTGGGGCTAATCCTCCTGTTGGGTTGGCTGGGCTGGAGCTTCTGGCGCCAACGTCCGCTCCTCGGCCCGCCGTGGGAGGTGCCTTGGCAGGGGATCGGAGCGCAGGCGGTGCTGACCGGTTGGTTTTTGGGGTTTATTCTCCTCAATACCTTGGTGCCTCGCCTTTACATGGTTCTGCTCGGCTTGGGGGCACAACAGCTCAGCCCTTGGCATCAGGCGGTGGCCTTGTTTCTCACCTACAACGCCGGCGCTCTGCTGGGGGCGGCGCTGTTGTACCGGCTTCTTCGGATCTATCCCGGTTGGCAGAAGGCGTTGCAGGTGCGGCTGTGGGGCCCTTGGCCGCTCTGGGGCCTATGCGGCTACTGGGTGGCCCTACCTTTGGTGGTGCTGGCAGCGGCGCTGTCGCAGTTGCTGCTGCCCCAGGCAGGGGGCGGGAACCCCATCTTGCCCCTGCTGCTGGACAGCCACGGCTGGGGGGCGCGCTTGCTGTTTTTGGCCGTGGTGTCTGTCTGTGCCCCCGTTTTTGAGGAGGTGCTGTTCCGGGGCTTTTGGCTGCCTACGCTGAGCCGCTACTTGCCGATGGGGGCTGCCATCTTGCTCAGCGCCTTCACCTTTGCCCTTGCCCACCTCAACCTTTCCGATCTGCTGCCGCTGACCATGCTAGGGGTGGTGCTGGGGGTGGTGTACAGCCACAGCCGCAACCTGCTGGCCCCCATCCTGCTGCACAGCCTCTGGAATACGGGATCCCTGGTCACGCTGCTGGTGCTGGGGGGCGCTTCCTGAGCGGAGTTTGGCCTACTTTTTCTTGCCAAAGAGGCGGCTCCAGAAGCCGCCGTTGTCTTCTTTGCGCGGCGGTGGCACGATTTTCTGGGCTTGGGACGTCTGGCGGCTGGCGGCAGGGACGGGAACCGGCTGCTGGGTGGTGACCTGCTGCAACCAGCGGCGCACCTCCGCCATCAACTCGGCGTTGGCCGGCTCAAGGCGGCTGGCCTGCAGGAAGTCGGCCTTGGCCATGCCGGCGTTGCCCTGCTTGAGGTGGGCGATACCCCGGTGCAGATAGTAGCGGGCCACGTTGGGCTGGGCGCTGATGGCGAAGTTCAGATACTGCACCGCATCCCGGTATTGCTTGCGCTCGATCATGTCCAGCGCCTGCAGGAAGCGAGTCTCAGCGGGGCTGAGTTGCGGAGTTGGGGGCGGGGTGGGCGGGGCAGTAGGAGACGGAACGGGGGAGCTGGCCGGGATCCCACCCAAGGTGGTGCGGCTGGGGGAAGGGGTTGGGATCCCAGTCAGGGTGGTGGTTCTGGCGGCAGGGGCGGGGATCCCTTTGTAGCCGGCTTTGAGCAGCAGGTAGGCCAGGTTCAGCTCGCTCAGTTGCTCGGTTTTCTCCAGCAGCGTGGTCATAGAGCTGTATTGCTCTTTGGCCAGCTTCTCCACTCGCCGGACGTATTCTTCCTGCCAATCAGAGCGCTCGGCCAGGTCTTTGACGGCTTCTCCAGTGGGCCACAGATCGGGGGGCGGCGACTCCAGCAGGCGTTGAACGCGCAGCTTGAGCACAGTCTCGTATTCTGACCGTTCCCGCTCCTTGGTCAGCACTTCGTTGGCCGGGCTGACCAGCTTGGCAAAGAGGACGTTGGCCCGCTCTGCCCCTTCCGGATCCCCGACAAAGCGATCCGGGTGCAGGGCCTTGGCCGCCTGCAAGTAGCCGCGCCGGATCCCCTTGGAGTCGGCGGTGAGGGGTACGCCCAAGATGGCGAAATGGTCCGTCTCGTAGCGGGCTAGTCCTCGGCTGAGGCGGGGGACATCAGAGTTGGATCCCATAGTTGCCACTTCTCCAAGATGCGTTGCAAAGTTCCGTTCTCGGTCAGGATTGCGATTGCCCCATCCACGGCTTCCTTCAGAGAAGGATGCTGCGAGGATACCACGCCCACCAGAGGAATCGGGAACAGAGGCGGCCCCGCCAGGCGCAGCCGGGATCCTGCCTGGCGCAGGCTCAGGGCGGCAACGGGCTGATCGACGAGTACGGCATCCAACTGGCCGGCCTGGAGCTGAGCAAACAGGCGCTCCGGGTTGCTGGTGGCAAAAAGACGAATGGCGTTGCCCCGCCTCTCGTTGTACGCCTCCAACAGAGCTGCTCCCGTACTGTTCACTACAATGCCCACTTTGCGGCCAAATAATTGCGACAGCGCCTCAATGGGAGTTTCCCCTGGCCCCGGATCCCGTACCACCAAGCGCTGGGGGCTGAGGTAGTAGGGTCGGGTGGCGAGAAATTGCTGTGGATCCAAGCCCAAAGCTTCCCGCGCCCCCCAGATGAGATCCACCTCATCCGCTTGCAAAGCCGCCAACTGCTGACTCCAAGCCACGTAGACGGGCTCCACCTGCACCTGCAGCGTCTGGGCAAGCGCCTCGAGGATATCCCACTCAAAGCCGGCGTAGGTTTGCCGCTCTAGGTCGGTGTAGAGGTAAGCCGGGCCCAGGCTGGGATCCAGGCCAACCCGGATGCGCCCCCGCGCCTGAATTTCGGCCCAACGGGAATCGGGGGGCTGGGCTCGCTCGCCGGCAGGAGCGGGCAGGGCCGGTTTTTGGGCAGGCTGAGGGTAGGCCGGGATCCCCAAGAGAAGCGCCAGGCCAAACCCTGCCGCCCAACAACAACGCCGGAGTGTTTTCCCGGCCAAGCTATCTCTCTGACCTTGGGAAGGAGCCATAAGGGCCTGTGCGTAAAGCTTACCCAATTTTTGCCTGAACTTTACCTCATCTTTATCTTTGGCCGTTTCGCTCTCGAGGCCGCCGCATGGGGAAGGAGACCGGCAGGGGGCTGACCTGGGCCAGTTCTTCCTGAAGAGCAGCGTGTAACCAGCCGTTGCTGGCCAGCAGGCGGCCACTGTACACATCCACCGGGCTGCCATCGTAGGCAGTGACCTTGCCGCCGGCCTCTCGCACCAAGACAATCCCGGCGGCAATGTCCCAGGGGGAGAGACCTCGCTCCCAATAGCCATCCAACTGGCCGGTGGCCACGTAGGCCAAGTCCAGGGCAGCCGATCCGCCCCGGCGCACTCCCTGGGTGAGGTGGGTGAAGTGGCAGAACTCAGCGTAGTTGTTGTCCGGGGTTTCGCGCCGGTCATAGGCAAAGCCGGTTACCAAGAGGCTGCGGGAGAGTTCGGTAGTAGAGGAGACGCGGATGGGCTGGCGGTTGCGGGTGGCTCCCATCCCCTGCACGGCGCGAAAGAGATCCCCGCGAAAGATGTCGCAGACCACTCCTAGCACCGGCTCCCGCCCCTCCAGCAGACCAATAGAAACGGCAGCAAAGGGATAGCCGTGGGCAAAGTTGGTGGTGCCATCGAGGGGATCGATCATCCAGGCGTAGGTGCCCTGCGGGGATCCCTGCTGGCCGGATTCTTCCGTCAAGATCACGTCTTCGGGGAAGTGCCGCCTCAAGATTTTTATGATCAGCTCCTCGGAAGCGCGATCCGCTGTCGTCACCAGGTCGCCCGGGCGTTTCTCCTCAATGGCAAGGTTGCCCCCCACGTAACTGCGCAGCAAAGCCCCTGCCTCCAGAGCCGCCTCTGTGGCCACATCCAACCGACGCAACAGGGCCTCCGTCACACCCACACCTCAAGGCTACAAACCTGCTACCCAGAATAGCCCGCCCGCGGCCAAGGCTGTGGCTCCCAAGGGATCCGTTAAAACACGAGTAGCTTTGACTTGAACCCAAACCTAATTTTCTTTGGGAAACGGAGTATCTCCAAAGCCGCCTGTGGTGTATAGTAGGGTACATCAAGGCTTGTGGGTTTTCCGACAGCCTGCCGAGGCCGAGTTTTTTGGAAAGGGTAGGGTTTTGAGGAACTCTAAGGTTTAAGGGCTTAGACTTGAAGAGCTAGGCTGCCGGGCATGCGGTTGAGCGTCGAGGAGGAAACGCTGTTGCCACAGAGCTACGACGAGTTTTTGACCTCCATCACAGAGGTGGGCGGGGGGAGTTCTCTTTCCAGCCAAGGCTTTGACCTGCCGCTGGATCTGTTCGACCAAGTCCCTGAGCAGCCGTTGTCTCACCCGGAGTTTACCCTGTCCGTTTGCCATCCTGTGCGGCCCTGCAGCTACATCCTGCGGGAGAACATCTACACGGTTGGCCGGGATCCCTCCAACGCCATTCAGATCGTCAACCGGTTTGTCTCGCGTCGCCATGCTTACCTGGTGCGGGTGTCCACCCAGTCCAGCCGGACAGGGTTTACCTACTGCCTGATCGACGGCAACCGCAAGGGGCAGGCCAGTACCAATGGGGTGTTTGTCAACGGCACGCGGGTGGCTACCCACTACCTGAAGAGTGGGGATGTCATCTACTTTGGGCCGGAGATCCGTGCCTATTTCTTCGAGGTGGCTCGCATTCTCTCTCTGAACCCCTTTGACGCTGGCTCCGGCCTTGGCGAAGAGCTGCCGCTTCCCCACGATACAGGAGGCCAGCGCAACCGTTGACAGACCTGAGCCTGCATCGCTACATTAGTTAAGCTGGTTAAGCAATGTGAATTGGGGCATCGCCAAGCGGTAAGGCAGCGGGTTTTGGTCCCGCCATTCGGTGGTTCGAATCCATCTGCCCCAGCTCAAA
>NZ_JANSJH010000019.1:30326-31940 GCF_047462495.1 Synechococcus sp. H55.2
GCAACCAAGGGTGAGGGATCCGGGGTGAGCCGTTCAGGTCGAGCCTTGATGGTGGTGGGAACTTCTTCCCATGTGGGCAAAACCCTTTTGGTAACGGCCCTCTGTCGCCTTCTCAAGAAAGCAGGAAAAAGGGTTGCCCCTTTCAAAGCTCAGAATATGTCCCTCAACGCCTATGTCACCGCCGAGGGCAAAGAGATCGCCTACGCGCAGGCTCTGCAAGCCTGGGCCGCCGGGATCCCGCCTGCGGTGGAGATGAACCCGATCCTGTTGAAGCCCCAGGGCAACCTGACTTCCCAGATCGTCTTGAATGGAGTGGCGGTGGGCACCTGCCGCGCCGGCGAGTATTACGAACGCTGGTTTGCGCCGGCCTGGCAAGCGGTCAAAGAAGCCCTGGCCCGCTTACAACAGCAGTACGACTGGATCGTTTGCGAGGGGGCAGGCAGCCCGGCGGAGGTGAACCTCAAGCATCGGGATTTGGCAAATATGCGGGTCGCCTTGCATTTGGGATCCCCCACTTGGCTGGTGGCGGACATCGACCGGGGTGGGGCGCTGGCCCATGTGGTGGGCACGCTGCAACTGCTGGAACCGGAAGAACGAGCCCTGATCCGCGGCATTGTTATCAACAAGTTTCGCGGCTCGCGGGAGCTGCTGCAGCCCGGCCTGGATTGGCTGGAGAGCTACACCGGGATCCCGGTGGTTGGGGTTCTGCCCTGGCTGGATTGGGTGCTGCCCCAGGAAGATTCGCTGGGCATCGAGGCCGGCCCCCAACTCTGGGAAAATCGCCGTCCCAGGCGGGAAGACTCCCTGGAAATCGCCGTGGTTCGCCTGCCCCAGGTGGCCAATTTCTCCGATTTCGACCCCTTGCTGGCCGAGCCCAGCGTCCATCTGCGCTGGATTCACCCCGGCCAAAGCCTGGGATCCCCCGATGTCGTCATCCTGCCCGGCAGCAAAACCACCCTCAAGGATCTGTTGGCATTGCAAAAGACCGGCCTGGCCGACCAACTGCGCCACTATTCCGGCCACATCGTCGGCATCTGCGGCGGACTGCAGATGTTGGGGGAAACCCTCGCCGATCCCGATGGCCTAGAGGGAGTTGCCGGCACCTACCCAGGGCTGGGCTTTCTCCCTCTGACCACTGTTTTGCACCCCACCAAAGTTACCCGGCAGGTGCAGACACAAAGCTGCTGGCCCGCTCCTGCTCCCGTCCAGGGGTACGAAATCCACCAGGGATCCACCCAGGCGGATCCCGCTGGCTGCCTGCCGATCTTCGACCAAGAGAACCTGGGCTGGCGGGATCCCACGGGCCGGATTTGGGGCAGCTATCTGCACGGCCTCTTCGACAATCACCGCTGGCGGCGACACTGGCTAAACGAGTTGCGCCGCCAAAAAGGCTGGGATCCCTTGCCGGAGCTGGAAGGCCACTATGCTCAGCAGCGGGAGCAATTGCTGGAGCGGCTGGCGGAGCGGTGGCGGCCCCACCTGGACTTGCGCCTGTTGCTGGAATAGCCCTCACCCCCGGCCCCTCTCCCATCCCAAGCGCTCCGCGCCGCTCACGCGACCACCCCCGGCCCCTCTCCCATCCCTCACCCCCGGCCCCTCTCCCAGAGGGAGAGG
>NZ_JANSJH010000020.1:0-11524 GCF_047462495.1 Synechococcus sp. H55.2
GCGCTCCGCGCCGCTCACGCGACCACCCCCAGCCCCTCTCCCTCAGGGACATCCCTCACCCCCAGCCCCTCTCCCTCAGGGAGAGGGGAGTTGGGAATCGAGGTCGCGGCTAGAGGGATCCAAGACCTTGCCTCAAGCCCTGGCAGACCCCCAGTAAAAAGTCAAGATCTAGGGTCTCAAGGGTGTCGCTGAGCTTGTGGTAGTGGGGGTTGCGCAAGAAGGCGGTGTCGGTCACCATAACCGCGGGGTAGCCTACATCCCAAAAGGGGGAGTGGTCGCTAAGGCGGGTAAGCGGCAGGATCAAACCCCGCTGGCCGGCCGGCAACCAGCAACACGGGATCCCCGCCTGCTGAAAACTGTGCTGTAGCCTCAGCAGATCCCCCAGGGCGGGCCAGTTGCCAATCAGGCCAATGTAATCCCCCCGGTCAGGGTAGAGCCGCTCCAGGCCGGCGGGGTAGCGCTGGGATCCGGGCGTGGGATCGCGGTAGCCCAGCATCTCCAGAGAGAGCATCAGCCGCAGGGGTTGGCGCTGTTGTCTAAGAAAGCGCGCGTAGGCCTTGCTCCCCAGCAGGCCCCGCTCTTCTAGGTCAAAGGCCACTAGCCACAGGGAGGAAAGGGCGGGATGGGTGGCAAAATGGCGGGCCAGCTCCAGCAGCACCGCCACACCGCTGGCGTTGTCGTCGGCTCCAGGGGTGGCCGGGGCAGCGTCAAAATGAGCCCCGACCAGAACGGGCGGTCGGCGGGGATGGGATCCCGGCAATTTCAAGATCCAGTTGCGGTGCTGGCAGCCCCGAGCCTCGAAGGAGAAAGATTCTACAAGCCCATAGCGGGAAAGCTCCTCTTGGATGTAGCGCTCCACCTGGCTGTGGCCCAGGGGCGACCAGTCGGGATCCCGCGGCTGGGCCACCTGTCGCAGATGGGCTTCTAGGCGCTGCTGCAGGTCTTCGCTCCCTGCCTCCGGCATTAGTTTTCTACCTCAGAGTGGATGGCTTGGGCATGAACCTGGCGGGCCAGCTCCAGGGTGAAGTAGCGGTGGGATCCCGCCCTTCCCGCCAGCACCTGAAACGGCAACTCAGGCTCCCCCAGGTGATCCAGCACCAAGGCTGCTCCGGAAAAGTCTTGCTCCCGGGTGTAATCGTTAACCGTCACCACGGCGGGGATGCCCGCCTGCTGGGCCGAGCGCAGCCCGTTCTCAGAGTCCTCAAAGGCCAGGCACTCCTGGGGGCGCAGCCCCATCTGTTCCAGCGTGTAGAAGTAGATGTCGGGGGCGGGCTTTTTGGCGGGGACAATATCGCCGGCAGCGATCACCTCAAACCAGCTCAGGCTCTCCGGCAGGGTGTGCTCCAGAAGGGCCGTCACGTTTTCGGGCGTGGTGGTGGTGGCGATGGCCAGGCGGATCCCGGCGGCTCTGGCCTCCTGCAAGAGGCGCTTGACTCCGGGGCGCAAGGGGATCCCTCCTTGGGCCAGCAGAGCTGTGTAGTGGCGGGTCTTGGCCTGGTGCAGCCGGGCTATTAGGGCCGTCAGGTCTTCCCCGGCAGGCAGCGGCGGCTGACAGGTCTCGACGAAGTGGCGAATGCGCTCTTTGCCGCCCGTAATAGCCAGGAGCTGGCCGTAGAGCTCCACCGACCAGTGCCAGTCCAAGCCTGCCTCGGCAAAGGCGGCGTTAAAGGCCACGCGGTGCCCATCCCGCTCCGTATCCGCCAGCGTGCCATCCACGTCGAAAATCAAAGCTTGCAGTTCCATGCGCACCCCCCGTTCCCACCCCGCCAGCCTCCTGTCAACTGGGCAGGCGACCCTATGCTACCTCATGGTTTGGATGCTCTCAGCCAGGTTCCTGGGAAGGCCAACAAGATGAGAAAATGAGGCACCGGTTATCCAAGTCTCGCCATGAGCTTCGATTTTGACTTGATCATCATTGGTGCCGGCGTCGGCGGCCACGGCGCAGCGCTCCATGCCGTCGAATCCGGCCTCAAAACCGCCATCGTCGAAGGTGCGGAAATGGGCGGCACCTGTATCAACCGCGGCTGCATCCCCTCCAAGGCTCTGCTGGCCGCCTCCGGCCGCCTGCGGGAACTGCAACACAGCGCTGGGCTGGGCATCCAAGTGGGATCCGTCCAGGCTGACCGGGGGGCGATTGCCAATCACGCCACCCAGGTGGTGGAGAAGATCCGCGCCGACATGACTCGCTCCCTGGAGAAGCTGGGGGTAACAATCCTGCGAGGGCGGGGCAGGCTGGCGGGATCCCAAATGGTTGAAGTCCAGGAAGAGAAGGGATCTCGAACCTACACGGCGCGGGATGTGATTCTGGCCACGGGTTCCCGACCCTTTGTGCCGCCGGGGATCCAAGTAGATGGCCGCACGGTCTTTACCAGCGACGAGGCGGTGCGGTTGGAGTGGATCCCGGAGCGGCTGGCCATCATCGGCAGCGGCTACATTGGCCAGGAGTTTGCCGACGTCTACACGGCGCTGGGATCCCAGGTCATTCTCATCGAGGCCCTGGAGACCCTGATGCCGGCCTTTGACCCCGACATTGCCCGCCTGGCCCAGCGGGTGCTGATCAAACCCAGGCAAATCCAGACCTATGTGGGCGTGCTGGCCAAGCAGGTGATCCCTGGCCAGCCGGTGACGATCCACCTCTCTAATGGCGAGACACTGCAGGTGGATGGCTGCCTGGTGGCCGCCGGTCGGATCCCGGTCTCAGAAGGGCTGGGCCTGGCGGAGCTGGGGGTTATCACGGACAAGCGCGGCTTTGTACCCGTAGATAGCCGCATGGCCACCGAATTGCCCCACCTCTGGGCCATTGGTGATGTGACGGGCAAGCTGATGCTGGCCCACGCGGCAGCGGCCCAGGGGCGGGTGGCGGTGGAAAACATCTGTGGCCGCCCTGCTTACATGGATTACCTGAGCATCCCGGCGGCGGTGTTCACCCACCCGGAGATGGGCTTTGTGGGGCTAACCGAGCCCCAGGCCAAAGCCGAGGGCTACAGCGTGGGCACGGTGCGCACCTACTTTGGTGGCAACTCCAAGGCCATCGCCTCTGGCGAGACGGAGGGCATGGTCAAGCTGGTCTTCGATAAGGAGGCAGGGCTTTTGCTGGGATCCCACATTTTTGGGCCGCATGCTGCGGATCTCATCCACGAGGCGGCCCAGGCCATCGCCCGCCGCGCCACGGTGCAAGAGCTGGCCCGCCTGGTGCACGTTCACCCCACCCTGGCAGAGACGCTGGAGGAAGCCTACCGGCGAGCTGCCCACAGTTTGACCGCAGCCTAGCCGTGCCCTGCTGCCGACCGACACGGGCCGACTTGACGGCCAAAACCGGTCTAAAAACCTACAAAGACTCTTAGGATAGGGGGGAAGAGGTGGGAGGACGTGGCTTTGGCCAACGAAGCGGAGATCACCCAGGCGGTGCAAGCCCAGTACGAGGCGTTTCCCTACCCGCCCGTTCCCTACGACCGGCCCTTTGAGGGCTTTTCCAGTCTGGGCAGCTACATTCTGGCCCAATACGCCCGCACCCGCACCTTGCAAAAGCCCAGCGGGGCCAGGTTTTTGGTGGCCGGCTGCGGCACCGGCTGGGAGGTGCACGGCATTGCCGCCAGCAACCCCGGCTACGGCGCCGTGGTCGGGATCGACCTCAGCCGCCCGGCCCTGGAGATCGCCCAAAAACGGATCAAGTACCACGGCCTGCGCAACTGCTCAGTGCACTATGGGGATCTGATGGATCCCTCCACTTGGCCGGAGGGGAGCTTCGACATGATCAGCTCCTATGGGGTGATCCACCACACCGCCGATCCGGTCAAGGCTTTGAGAAACTTGGCCTCGCGCCTAGCTCCCGAGGGGGTAATGGCGCTGATGCTCTACAACCGTTCTGGCCGTTGGCACCTCTACCGCATTCGCCGCGCTCTGGAGCTGCTGGGGATTACTCCGCCGGCCACCCCGGAAAAGATCGAATTTGTGCGGCAATTGTTAAAGGCAGCCCATCCCAGTTCCATGCTGGCCCGGCATGCCAAGGCCCACGAGGAATACTACTTACCAGATGAGAACATCGTCGATAACTTCTTCCATGCCAACGACATTCCTTTTGACATCGGCGAGATCCCCGACCTTTTGGCCCAGGCGGGTCTGGAGTTTATCGATGTTGCCCCCTACTTGGACTATTGGAATGCCAAGCCCTTAATTGCCGCCACCCACCCGGAGTTCCACCGCCGCTACGAGGCCCTCGCCCGCATTGATCAACTGCGGGTCATCGAGTACTTGGAGCCCCTCTACCACACGCAAAATCTCTTTTGGTGCTGCCACCAGGGCAAGAAGGTGGCCAACTGGGATCCCTTCACAGCCGAGTTTTTCCGTAGCTCCCGTTGGCAGCTTAACCCCCTCTTTCTCCAGCACGGCCAGGTGCGCTACTGGGATCAAAAGATCCCCCTTTCGGATCTGCTGGGCAAGGTGGATCCGGCCCAGATTGTGACCCAAAAGATGGACATCTTCTGGCCCATTGCTCGGATCCCTGGCAAGATGATCGCCTCCAGCCGCCACCAGGTGGTGGAGCTGCTGCTGCCTCTGGCCAACCAAGCCCGCTCCGGCAGCGAGATTTTGGATCAGCACGCCGAGAGAGCCGAGCACGTCCTTCATCTGTTTCAACAGTGGGAAGCCGACCGCTTAGTTCTCCGAGTTGCTTCCTAACTCCCCAAAGGGAGTAGGGGAGAGGCTGTAGAATACAAGGCCGTTGTCGCCAGGAAGAAATAGCGATGCTCTTCAACAAGACTGCCCGTGGTCTGCTCCTTGCCGGCGCATTTGTCCTCAGCACTCCGTGGGTTGGCGGGGGGGTGAGGACAGAGGCCGCTTCCCACGACACCAATAGGGATCCCTCTGTCCCCATGGCTCACCTGATGAGCCTCGGCCCTGCAGATGAATCCTTTGATCTGCGCTTCCTCGACGCCATGATCCTCCATCATGAGGGAGCTGTGAGCATGGCTGAAGAAGCCCTGCAAAAATCCCGGCGGCGGGAAATTCGTCAATTGGCAGAGGCTATCTTGACGGCCCAAAGCCAAGAAATCGAGCAAATGCGGGCGTGGCGGCTGAGCTGGTACCCACAAGCTCCACAGGATCCCATGATGTGGCACGAGGAAATGGGGCACCTGATGGCCATGACCCCAGAAATGATCTCCCACATGCGCATGGATACAGACCTGGGATCCGCCGACCGAGAGTTTGACCGGCGATTTCTGCAGGCGATGATCCAGCACCACGAGGGGGCTTTGAGCATGGCCGGAGAGGCACTGAAGAAATCCAAGCGCCCCGAGATCCGTCAACTGGCAGAGGCGATTGCGGTTACCCAGCAGACGGAGATCCAGCAGATGCGCGCTTGGCAAAAGCAGTGGTATCCGCAGTAGGGTAGGGCTAGCTACAGGGATCCCTGCCCCATCCGTAGATCTATCCCAGAAGGCTGGACAGGACGGGGGCACCCTCTCAAGGGGTTCAAGCTCGTCACCATGCGGGGGGCGGAGACGGCTCTCTTGAGGGCTCTTCCGCCCCCCACTAAACTACAGGGCAAGTTCTAGACCCGATCTGGGCACTGTCTTCAATCAAGGCCGGGCTTTTTACAAGGATCGGAAGTAGCCTTCACCTCTTGGCGCAGAATGGCTTCAACCAGCTCGTCCAGAGCTTCTAGGTCGGATGGATCATAGCTTCTTTCCCAGAGGATTTGGTTAATGCTGGACTCCTGCTGTGGAGTTAGAATCGAGGATTTTAAAACTTCATCGAGGATCTCGGGAATGCTCATCTTAACCTCGCCATCTGAAGTCAGAATTTATAAACCTAGCCTATAGAATGCCGGAAGTGCCCTTGGATAGCCATCGCGAGGATCACGTATTTTGACGATCAAAATCCGGGGTGATCCATGCAAAGCTTTCGAGGAAATCGCCAATGGTAGTTTTACCGAGTTTGGCTATGGGTGCTGTCTAAATCTACGAGCTTCTCAGGATCTTCTCCGATAAGCGTGTCTAGCGATGAGGGCAGCTTGTGCCTCACAATCTAACCTATATATCTATATCTCTCTATAATCTCTCTATACTATCGACACTTCCTGGACACCTGCTGAAATCTCTCATTTGAGTTCTTAAAAGGCAAGCCTGCTGCAAACCCCAAAGCCCTCAACCTCCCCTTGGGAACTGGAGAGAACTTGGGCAGCCGGGGTCAGTGGTCTATAATCCTGCCAATCCTCCTATTGCCATAGTCGCCATGGCTGATGCTGCTCTTGTTGCCGAGGCTGCCCTGTTGACTGTACAAGGGCTACGGGTTTTCTTGCCCAGCCGCCCGGTTGGTCTTGGCAGGACAGAGGTGGTGGATGGGCTGTCTTTTCGGATAGGGATCGGCCAGACTCTGGGCCTGGTGGGGGAGTCGGGATCCGGCAAAACCATGACTGCCCTGACGCTGATCGATCTGTTGCCCAGCTCGGCCCGGGTGGAAGGCAAAATCCTCTTCAGGGGCCCCAACGGCACGGTGGACTGGCTGCGGTTGGATCCCCAGGAACGGCGGCGCTACCGCGGAGCCCAGATCGCCATGATCTTCCAAGAGCCGAGCACCGCCCTCAACCCCCTCTACACCTGTGGCCAGCAATTGCAGGAAACCCTGCGGGCCAACACCTCCCTAACCCCGACGGAGATCCGCGCCCAAGCCGTCCGCCTGTTTGAGGAGGTGCAGCTTTCTCCCCAGATGCTGGAGCGCTACCCCCATCAGCTCTCTGGCGGCCAAATCCAACGGGCGGCTATTGCCTGTGCCATCGCCTCCAACCCCAAACTGTTGATTGCCGATGAGCCGACCACCGCTCTGGATGTAACGGTACAAGCCGAGATCTTGCGCCTGCTCCGGGATCTGCAACAGCAGCGGCAGATGGCGATCCTCTTCATCACCCACGACCTCAATTTGGTGGCGGAATTGGCAGATCAGGTGGTGGTGATGTGCCGCGGCCAAGCTGTGGAACAAGGATCGGTGGAGCAGATCTTTGGCAATCCCCAGCACCCCTACACCCGCGGCCTGCTGGCCTGCCGCCCGGTGTTGGAGCGGCGGTTGCGGCGACTGCCCACCGTCCAGGATTTTCAGGAGAAGGGGGGATCCCTCGAGGAGCGGTGGCAGCAACTGGAGATCCCAGCCGCCGAAGAGGAAGAACGGCTGCGCCGGATAGGCAGCCAGCCCCCTCTGTTGCAGGTGCGGGATCTGCGCACCCACTATGCCGTCCGTCGCGGGCCATTGGGCCGCCAGGTGGGCGAGATCCGGGCTGTGGACGGGATCAGCTTCGACCTGTATCCGGGGGAAACCCTGGGGGTGGTGGGAGAGTCCGGCTGCGGCAAAACCACCCTGGGGCGAACCCTGCTGCGCCTGATCCGCGCCAGCTCCGGCCAGGTAATCTACAACGGGGAGGATTGGCTCCGCCTGCCGCCTCAACGCTTACGCCGCCGCCGCCGCGAGATTCAGCTTATCTTTCAGGATCCGGCGGCTGCCTTGGACCCGCGCATGAGTGTGGGAGCCAGCGTCATGGAGCCGATGGCGCTGCACGGGATTGGGAGAAACGCCGCCGAGCGCCGGGCACGAGCCCAACGCCTGTTTGAACGAGTTGGGTTGGATCCCGAGGCGCTGGATCGGCTGCCCCACCAATTTTCGGGAGGACAGCGGCAGCGGATCTGTATTGCCCGCGCCCTGGCCTCAGAGCCGCGCCTGGTCGTCTGCGATGAGGCGGTGTCTTCCCTGGATGTCTCCGTGCAGGCCCAGGTGCTGAACTTGCTCAAGGATCTGCAGGAGGAACTGGGGCTGACCTACCTGTTCATCTCCCACGACTTGAGTGTGGTCAAGTTCATGAGCGACCGCATCCTGGTCATGAACCGAGGCCGCATCGAAGAAATCGGCCCTGCTTTCCAGATCTACCGGCAGCCGCAGCAGGACTACACCCGCCGCCTTATCGCCGCCATTCCCAAAGGGGATCCGAAAAAGCGTGGTGCCCGCCAAGCCGGATGAAGGGTTTCCCCTGGAGCCGCACCCACGCACCTCCCGGCCAGATTTGCAATGAGGCTAGAATTAAGTAAACTTTGAGTCGTAAAGCTTTGGACTCCTTGTTAGCTGATTTAACAAAACGTTTTATCCGCAGTGTGGGCTGCAACCGGCTATGGCTCGCATACTCATCATTGAGGACGACCCTTCGATTCTGGATATTCTGCGTATCAATCTGGAGTTGGCGGGCTACGAGGTCGTGAAGGCCACCGATGGGGTACGCGGACAAGCACTGGCTCTGCAGGTTCTCCCGGATCTCATCATTCTCGACCTGATGCTGCCCCAGGTGGATGGCCTGACGGTTTGCCAGCGCTTGCGGCGGGAGGAGCGCACCAGCGAGATCCCGATCCTGATGCTCACCGCCCTTGGCCAAACCCAAGATAAGATCGAAGGCTTCAATGCCGGTGCCGACGACTACCTAACCAAGCCTTTTGAGGTGCAGGAGCTGCTGGTGCGGGTGCGGGCCCTGTTGCGTCGCTCGGATCGGATCCCACAGGCGGCCAAGCACGGCGAGATCCTCACCTATGGCCCTCTCACGCTGGTGCCGGAGCGGTTTGAGGCGCTGTGGTTCGGCAAAACCATCAAGCTCACCCACCTGGAGTTTGATCTGCTCCACTGCCTGATGCAGCGACATGGCCAGACGGTTTCCCCCAGCGAAATCCTGCAGGAGGTGTGGGGCTACGAGCCTGACGACGACATCGAGACCATCCGCGTCCATATCCGCCACCTGCGCACCAAGCTGGAGCCGGATCCGCGCCACCCCCAGTACATCAAGACCGTCTATGGGGCGGGCTACTGTCTGGAGCTGCCCAACATCGCCGATCCCGGCCCACCGCAGCCAGAACTGGCGAAAGAGTCCCTCAAGTAATGCTTGAGGATGTTGCTCACACAACTGCTAATCTAGGGGATGCCCTGCTGCGGATTGCGGTCTGAGGTTTATGTCTGGTGCAATTCAGTATCTGATGTGCCCACCCGACCATTACGAGGTGGACTACGTGATCAATCCCTGGATGGTGGGAAATGTCCACCGCTCTTCGCGAGAACGGGCGCTGCAGCAGTGGCAGGCTCTCTATCGGCATCTCTCGCAGCGGGCGGAGGTGAAACTGATCCAGCCGGTGCCAGGATGGCCGGATATGGTCTTTACGGCGAATGCTGGGCTCATCCTCGGATCCACGGTGGTGCTGAGCCGTTTTTATCACCCGGAGCGGCAGGGGGAACAGCCCTATTTCAAGGCCTGGTTTGAGGAACAGGGCTACACCGTCCATGAGCTGCCGCCGGCCCTGGCTTTTGAGGGGGCGGGAGATGCTCTGCTGGATCGGGCAGGGCGCTGGCTGTGGGCGGGCTATGGCTTTCGCTCCATGCTGGAGTCCCATCCTTACCTGGCCAAGTGGCTGGGGATCGAGGTGTTGTCTTTGCGGCTGGTGGACGAGCGGTTTTACCATCTGGACACCTGCTTTTGCCCTCTCTCCGAGGGCTATTTGCTCTACTACCCGCCGGCCTTCGATGCCTATTCCAACCGCCTGATCGAGATGCGGGTGCCCCCCGAAAAGCGGATCCCGGTTCAGGAAGCGGATGCCGTTCACTTTGCCTGCAACGCCGTGGATGTGAACGGCACGATCCTGGTGAACCGGGTCAGCCCAGAGCTGGAAGCCACCCTACAGGAGCGGGGCTTTACGGTGGTGCAGACGGAGCTGACGGAGTTCCTCAAGGCTGGCGGGGCGGCCAAGTGTCTGACGCTGCGCCTGGACGAGACGGTGGCTCCGCAAAGCGAGCCGGTAGCCACGGTGCTCAGCCGGACGGTGACCCTGGAGGGACACTTGGTGGACAGCGACCTGCTCACCCGCGCCGTCGATTGCATTGTGGACAATGGCGGCAGCTTCCAGATCCTCAAGTTTCAGCTTGGGGAAAAGCGGCAGAGCACTTCCAGAGTAGAGCTGGCCGTTTCGGCTCCCACCGAGGAGGCGCTGGATACCATTCTCAGCGCCTTGATCGAGCGGGGGGGGCGCCTGTCGGACGAGACCTTGCAGGATGCCCGCCTGGAACGGGTGGAGAAGGCGGGGGTGGCTCCCGACGATTTTTATGTCACCACCATCTACCCGACACAGGTGCGGGTGGCCGGCCAGTGGATCCCGGTGCAGCGGCAGCGCATGGATGGGGTGATCGTGGTCAAGGGCTCCACAGCCTATTGCACCCTGATTCGCGATCTGCAGGTGGGGGATGCGGTGGTCTGCGGGGTGGAAGGGATCCGCACCGTGCGCCAGGCCAGCAAAGAGCGCTCTTCCCAGGAGTTTACCTTTATGGGATCGGGGGTCTCCAGCGAGCGGCGGGTGGAGCTTCTGGTGGAGCAGATCGCCTGGGAGCTGCGGCAGATCAAAGAGCGGGGCGGCAAAACGGTGGTGGTGGCAGGGCCGGTGGTCATTCACACCGGCGGCGGCTCCCATTTGGCTACCCTCATCCGCGAGGGCTATGTACAGGCCCTGTTGGGGGGCAATGCCATTGCCGTTCACGACCTGGAGCAAAATCTCTACGGCACCTCGCTGGGGGTGGATCTGTCGCGGGGCACCCCGGTCAAGGGCGGCCATAAGCATCACCTCAAAACCATTAACCTCATCCGCAAGTACGGCAGCATTCGGGCCGCCGTGGAAGCGGGCGTGATTACCGGCGGGGTGTTCTACGAGTGCATTCGCGCCCAGGTGCCTTTCTCGCTGGCCGGATCCATCCGCGACGATGGGCCGCTGCCGGATACGGAGATGGATCTGATCAAGGCCCAAGAGGATTACGCACGGCTGCTACAGGGGGCCGACATGGTGCTGATGCTCTCCAGCATGTTGCACTCGATCGGGGCCGGGAACATGACGCCTGCCGGGGTCAAGTTGATCTGTGTGGACATCAACCCGGCGGTGGTGACCAAGCTGGCGGATCGGGGATCCCTGGAGTCGGTGGGGATCGTCACCGATGTTGGCCTGTTCTTGAGCCTGCTGGTGCAGCAGTTGGCCCGTCTGGGACAGGTGTACAAGCGACCAGAACCCGCCCTTGCCGCCCGCTAGCCACCCCATCCCCAATGGCTGCTACCCTGTAGGTGTCTTTGCCGAAGTTTCAATTGGCCTTGGTTAATTTCAATGAGGAGACCCTATGCCGCTGCCTCCGGATGCTGGAGCTTGGTGGTGGGTATTGTTGGCCTCTGTAGCGGCTTGTATTCCTCTATTCTTTCCGGGGTTTTGGCTGACCAACTTTTATTCCAACCTGTTCAAAGCCTGGTTTGGACACGCCTTTGCCGAGGGGTTGGGACTGGGGGGCCTGTTTCTCACGATAGTGCTGAGTGTTCTCTATCCTCTGGGATTCTTTTGGGGATACTTGGCGATGTTGCCGCTGCGTTCTTTGGGATCCTGGGTGTGGGGAGTGGGGATCCTGGTGGCCGGCCTGTGGACGCTGTTGGTGTTTGCTCTGTTGTACTTTGACGCTCTGGATCAGGCGCGTCGATTGTAGG
>NZ_JANSJH010000020.1:11624-25688 GCF_047462495.1 Synechococcus sp. H55.2
TCTTTAAAGTATGCCTTTCGTTAGCCTGCTGACGGATTTTGGCCTGCAGGATCCCTATGTGGGCATCCTGAAAGGGGTGATCTGGGGGATCGCTCCCCAAGCCCAACTGATCGACCTCAGCCACGGGATCCCGCCCCAGGATGTGGCGGCAGCCCGCTTTGCCCTGATGACCGCCTATCCCCATTTGCCTTCTGGAACCATTCACCTGGCGGTGGTGGATCCGGGGGTGGGGAGCCATCGCCGGGCGGTGGCCATCCAAACCCAAGAGGGCTATTTGGTCGGCCCCGACAACGGCCTCTTCAGCGGCGTTTTGGAGCAATCTCCACCTCTGGCTGCTGTGGAACTCAACCGGCCCCGCTATTGGCGCACCCTTTCCCCCAGCCGCACCTTTCACGGGCGGGATATTTTTGCCCCCGTGGCCGCCCACCTGGCCAACGGGATCCCGCTTCTGGAGCTGGGAGATCCCTTCGATGTGGCGGAGCTAACTCCCTGGAATTGGCCCCAGCCTCAGGAGGAGCCCAACGGCTGGCGCGGCCTCATCCAAGCCATCGACCACTTCGGCAACGGCATCACCAACCTGCCCGGCCACTGGGTGGAAGGTCGAAGCTGGAGCGCCTGGATCAAAGGGATCCCTGTCCGCTCCGCGGCCACCTTCGCCGAGGGAAGGCAAGGGGAGCTGCTGGCCCTGGTGGGCAGCTCCGGCTGGGTGGAGATCGTGCAAAATGGGGGCAACGCCAGCCGCAGCCTCGATTTCAAAGTAGGGGATGAGGTGCGCCTGCAGTGGAATGGCTAGCTCCCTCACCCCCGACCCCTCTCCCAGAGGGAGAGGGGAGACTAGGCAGGTTGGCTTTCCACCGTCACCGCTTCCGAGGGGGTTGAAGTGCCCACTTGAACTTTGACCACCCGCGCGGCATCGGCCTTGGGCAGGGTGAGGGTGAGAATGCCGTCGCGGTAGGTAGCCGAGACTTTTTCCGGCTGAATAGTTTTGCTCAGTTTGAGGGTGCGTTGAAAAGGTTGCGCTTCTACCTCTTGATAGAGCAATTCGGCACCTTCAGGGCCATGAACCTGGAGCTCGCCGCTGATGGAAAGCTGCTGGGCTGTGGCCTCAATGTGGAAACGCTCTCGATCGGCGCCGGGCGCCCACAACTGGACGGTGTAGGCCTCGCCGCTCTCCCAAACCTGCAGCGGTGTAGGGAAGACTGGGCGAGGTCGCTCTCTCGAGCTCTGCTGCCTTGGTTGCAGCCGCACGTCGAGCACCGGTGCAAAGTAAACCAATGCCATAGCCCCTCCTTGCGTAACAGGGTAAATAGATAGACAACCCAACAGGAACAGCGCTTCGGATCCCGCCGCTCGACGAACCCCCCACCTGGAAAAGCCGCCATCCAATGGGATCCAAAGCCAATCCTGCTCCAATCATCCAAGAAAGCCATTTGAACGAGGGCGGGCAAACCGATCTGCGAGAGACAGGATCCCCTCACCTCATGGAAAAGCGGCATGAGAAGCAACGGAACCATCCATTGTCCATGTAAAACATCTTGGTCAAAACAGATGAGGTAGAGGTGAGTCAAAAAAGAGGACCGTCATGGATCCTGCTCCCATCCCCATCCGATTTCAGTGCGGCTTTTGCACGCCCGGGGTGATCCTGACTGCCCGCTGGCTTTGGGAGCAAGGGATCCCTGCTGGCTCCGCAACGCTGACACCCAAGGAGGCAGAATTGTGGGATCAATTGCGGGGCAACCTTTGCCGCTGCACGGGCTATCAAGCGATTTTGGAGAGCATTCAAGGGATCCAATCCAGCATTTGCTTAAGCGTTGCGGAGCAATATGGCACCTCAGCCCGTTCGCGCTAGCGGCGCGGAGCGCCAACCTAGCTCCTAGCTCAATCAGAATTGCAAATAGTTTCACAAAAACTTAAATCAAGATAACCTGATTGATTCATAGATTTTTATGGGCGATAAGCGGAGCGCAAAAAAATTAAGACTTTTGGCATACGGATCATTCCCAATGCTTGACCGGCACTAGGATAGTTATCAGGTATACCTGGCGAGATCCCATGTACGTCTACTGCACAAGAGAAGTTCTGGAAGAGGGCGCTCAATATGATCTGAAGGTATTGATAGAACGGCTGGAGCAGGGGGATCGCACGCTTTTGAGCCAGTTGTTCGACGTTCGTTATCCTTACTGGAAGCGCAACCTGCGCGACAACATTCGCTTGGTGGGCGAGCTGCGCCATCTGGGAGAGGAGTCGGTTTTGGTCTTGTTTGGCCTCTGGCCAAGAGGTAGCCATGAGTACCAGGAATTTTTAGATCGGCGGGAGGCTCGCGACTATCAAGAGCGGGTGAGAAACTGGGCTCCTGACGGCCAGTTGCAGGATTGGCTGGCAGAAAGGCGGTGTAAAAAATTACAAGAGGAAAATGGACAAAACCGGCTTCCTCCTTTGCCCGATGAGCTGTATGAATGGACACAGTTTTTGAATGCTCCCAATCGGCAGGAGCGGCTGGTCTTGGAAAGTGGGGAATGGGTGTGGCAAGTGCAAGCCCTTTCTCCAGAGCAGCGGCGCCAGGTTTATCGGGCGGTGGCCGAGTTTGTTGCCAATGAGACAGGCGAGATCTACCGCCAGCTCCCCAGCTTTTATCCAGGGGCAGAGGTTAAATGCTGGCAAGAGGGATCCCTGCATCTGGTCCTCAGCCTGGTGCGGCTGTGCGAGCAGCAAGGGGTCTTCTTTCCATTTCTCGTCGGGGTTTACGACCATAGCCCAGAGCAAAAAGAACGGTTTGAGCTGGGAGGTCGAACCTGCCTCTTTGGGATGGGGGCCAAGCAGCCGGATATTCTCCAGCACCCACAACCGTTGGAGGTATGGAAG
Organism: Synechococcus sp. H55.2; assembly: GCF_047462495.1. Lineage (NCBI taxonomy): Bacteria > Bacillati > Cyanobacteriota > Cyanophyceae > Synechococcales > Synechococcaceae > Synechococcus > Synechococcus sp. H55.2. The sequence continues at coordinate 14,487 of NZ_JANSJH010000020.1, forward strand.
CGGTACGCCCGTCGCGCCTACCCGGACTACATCGTGGCGGATGAGACCCTTTGGCTGGAAATGCAGGAGAGCACAGAGGGAAACCTGGCTTTGTCCATGGAGGAGGAAGAAATCCTGCAAAGCACATCTATGCCCCTGCTGATCAACGGGCGAGCCGGCAGCGGCAAGTCTTTGATGTTGTACTATCGCTTTGCCGACTATTGTAGCCACTACCTCAAAACTTCAAGGCAGGGAACTTCTCCCTACCACCCTCTCTTTTTGACCTATAGCGCCAGTTTGGTGCAGCAAGCTCGCGACAGGGTGAGCACAATTTTGCGCATTAGCCATCGCTATCGTGAGGAGGGCTATAGCTTTTCAGCCGAAGAAATTCGGCAGTGTCGAGCTTTTTTTAGGACTTTTCAGGATTACCTGTTGGGCTGTCTTCCCCCTGAGCGACAGGAACGCTACCAGCCGGATCAGTATATCAATTTTTATCGATTTCAGAACTGGTATCGCTGTCGCCATGATGTGGATCTAGAGTTGGCTTGGCACACCATTCGCACCCTGATCAAAGGCTATGAGGTAAGCGATTACTTGGATCCCGATGGCTATCGGGAAGTGCCCGAGGCCGACCGCAGTGTGGATGAAAGATCCTTTGAGCAGATTTACAAAGGGATTTGGCCAAGCTATCAGGAACGCATCACTCGCGAGGGCTACTGGGATGATCAAGACTTAGCTAGAGATGTGTTGCAAAATGGCACGCTTAACCCCATCCATCCGGTCATCTTTTGCGATGAGGTTCAGGACTTTACCCAACTTGAGCTGAATATTATTTTCTGTTTATCCCCTTGGGGGAAATACAAGTTAGATTGGGCCGTTGAGCGCCTGCCCTACGCCTTTGCCGGGGATCCCTTACAAACCATTAACCCAACAGGATTTCGTTGGGCTGCCCTGAAAAAATATCTCTACGAGCATATCCGCGCCTACCTATTGCCAACCCATCCCTTTAAGATCGAGGATCCCCAAGAGCTGAAAAATAACTATCGTAGCAACCCCCAAATTACTCGTTTTAGCAATGTGGTCAATCTATGGCGGCGGGTCCTCAGCGGCAATCGAGAAATCTATCCCCAGCAGCCCTGGCGTTCTCAAGAGCAAGGTATACCAGTTCAACAATTTGTGCTGGATGGCCAGGAAAAAAATTTAATTGAAAGTGAATTGAGAAATATGCTTAGCGACCTCACAGGAACAGTTTGTGTCTTACCCTGTTCTACAGGGGATGAGCTAAACTATGTGAGGCGGGATCCCGAACTTCAAAAAGTCTATGCCGAGGAGTTAGAGCAGAATCTCAAACCACCTCTTCTACAAACTGTTACAGCCGTCAAGGGAATGGAGTTCAAAAAAGTTATTCTCTACAAATTTGGAGACTACTACCGGCAGAAATTCGATCAAAACCTTAAACATTACACCCGGAGAGGCAGAGGAGAGCTGGGCTTACAGTACTTTCTCAACCAATTGTATGTTGGTATTACCCGCCCCACTCAGGCTTTGGCTATTGTGGACACTTCTGCTGGTTGGCGGGAATTCTGGAACCCGAGCTTAGAACTTAACTTTTGGCTCGATCATCCTTCTCTGGAAGAGGATTGGTCAAAATGGAACACTGATCCGCCACTGCTGGGCTGCCCCGTCAAAGCCATGAATATCCAATACTGGACAAATACCAGCCTGAAAGATTTGCTGGAGTCGGCTCTTGAGCTACTTGGGCGCGGCGTAGAAGAAGGTAACCTTTCGCTGCTTGAGGATGTTCAAACTCTGGTGCAGAAAGCAGATAACCCGCAATTAGAGCAAGAATGTCGGGCTTGGATCTTCAAGCTCCGGAAGGAATATCTTTCAGCAGGACAACAGTTCCTGAGCTTGGAGAAGTCGGCTCTGCCCGGTAAAAATCTCAAACGAGAAGCCTGGGAGTGCTTCTGGAGAGCAAGGGCTTGGTCGGAGCTGCAGCAGCACACTGCCACCCACTTTGCCGGGTGCCCTGGGATCCCAGACTACAGTCCTCTGGTGGATTGGATGGTGGTGACTCAAAAAACCTCTGCCAAGCCTGTGGAGCGCTTCCGGCAACTGGTGCGGGTGCGAGATTGGCTGAGCACTGAAGTCATCCCCAAGAACAACGACTCCGTCCCGCTTACGCGAACAGATCCCACTTGGAAAGCCTGTGTGGAGAAGTTTTTGGCGGAACTCCAAGAAGTCCTGGACAATTTGCAAACGTTTTGTCCTGAGGTGGAGGCCCGCAGCCGGTTTTTGCAAGAGACGCTCGCGGCTTTGGGGGGAAACTTGGCCTTTCTCGGCCAGCGGCAGCCGTCTGCGGATCGGTATTACCGGATTTGGGGCACCTGTCATTTTCAGCAAGGGCAATTTAAAGAGGCAGTTGCCATTTGGGATCAAGGTGGCCAAACGGAGCATTCCCGCTACTACCGGGCCAAGATCCAACTGGAACCTTTTCCCGGCAAGGTGAGGTGGCTATCCAAAGACCGGCAGGACGCAGCAGTGGTGAGCAAATGGCAGGAGGCGGGACGTCCCCTCGCGGGCGAGTGGGAGGAGTACATCGACGATGTCATCCTCAGCCTGGAACGCTTGAAAGAGTGGCCGCTGCTGCTGCGAGTCCTGATCCGGCGCCGCCAGTGGGAGAAGCTCTGGAAAGCGGTACAGGCCCACCCGCAGGCGTGGCAGCGGGGACACGATTACGAGCTGGTGGCCTGTATGGCTCGAGATCTCCAGACCAACTGGGAAGAGCTGAGGCGGAAATCCCCTGGGCTGCGAGATTTTCTTCAGGAAGTGGTAAGCAGTGTGCGCGGGGAGCACGCTTGGTGGCTGCAGCCGCTGGAGGTGGGCCTGGCCTACGAGCGACTGGGCCGCTACCGAGACGCGCTCAGGTTTTATGAGCGCTTCACCGAAGGCAGAATCGGTAGAATCCCAAGATGGCAACGCTCTCAGATTCGGCAGCGCTGGCTTCTGGTTCACAAGAAGTATCGAGATTCTCTGCAGGCGGAGGGGCGACCGACCGATCTTTTGGCGGAGGAGTTTAGCCGCGCTCAAGAGCGCTGGCGTGAGCAACTGCCCCAGGCAGAGCCTGAGCTGGAGGAACGGGATCCCTGGGCCTATGACTTTCTTGAGTACCCCAGCCCTGTTCAAAGTTGGCTGCTGCAGCAGGCTCAAACCGACGCCCAGAGACGACTCAGAGCGGAAATTGCCCAAGCGCTGGAGCAACTGGACGAACGACAATTGCAGCAGGTGCAAAGCTGGATCCAGCGCTTCTTGTCCATAGATCCACCCCGGCTCTAGAGGCAGGTTAGAGCTATGGCAAGAGCTGCCGCAGGCGCTCCAGGGCGCGTCGGTTTTCTGCGGGGGTGCCCACCGTCAGGCGCAGCCCGCCGCCGGTACAGCGCACGCAAGTTCCCAGCTCTTGCCAGGCCCGTTGTAAATCTTGGGGATCCCATCCTGCCACCCGGAAGTAGAGAAAATTGGCCTGGCTAGGCCACACCCGCACTCCCGGCAGCTCCTGCAGGGCTTGGTAGAGGGCTTCCCGCTCCTGACGGATAAGGGGTAGGTCGGCCAAAAACTCCTCGGCATGTTCCAGGGCGATCTGAACGGCCCACTGGGAGATGGCCGAGAGATTGTAGGGCAGGCGGATGGCATCCAGCACCCGGACGAGCTGCGGGTGGCCGATGGCATAGCCCACCCGGTGGGCCGCCAGGCGAAAGGCTTTGGAGAAGGTGCGCAAGATAACCCAGTTGGGGTGCTCCGCCAGCTTGGGCAGGGCCGTGTGTTGGCTGAACTCGAAATAGGCCTCATCGAGGATCACCAAAATCTCGGCGGGCAACCCTTCCACCCAGGCCCACTCGGCAGTGCTCAGGCCGTTGCCGGTGGGCGAATTGGGATCCACCAAACACACCACCCGCACCCGCTGCTCCACTACGGCCTGTTGACACCGCTCCAGATCCAGGGCAAAGGTCTCGGCATGGCGCGGCACCCGCACCACCGGGATCCCCAGGCTCTGGGCCAGGATGGCGTACATGGAGAAGGTGGGCTCGGCAACCAAAATGCCGCCCCGCCCGCCCACACAGGTGGCGATGAGCAGCGAACGGATCAGTTCATCTGACCCATTGCCCAGGCTGATTTGGTCAGGATCGGCCCCGGCATAGGCGGCAATGGCCTGCTTGAGGCCCCGGTGCTGGGCATCGGGGTAGCGGTTGCTCGGGATCCCTTTTTCCCAGAGCAGCGAGAGCTTTTGCTTGAACCCTTCCGGCCAATCGAGGGGAAACTCATTGGCGTCCAGCTTGTCGGCAGCCGGGGTGGGCACGGCGTCGTAGGGCTTGAGATGAAGCAAATCGGGACGCAGATACTGCAAAGCACACATCTTCCTGACGGAGAGAAGCTCTGATCATAACAGGATCGGCCCGACCCCTCATGCCTTTGTCAGGGATCCCTGTTGACGTAATGCCTCAAAAAGGGCAATGGCCACGGCATTGCTGAGGTTGAGGCTGCGCACCGGCCCCCGCAGCGGGATGCGCACGCTGGGATAGGTTTCCAAGAACACGGGATCCAACCCCCGGCTTTCGCTGCCGAACACCAGCCAATCTCCCGGCTGATAGGACACCTCGGTGTAGAGGGCCTGGCCGCGCACGCTAAAGCACCAGAAACGAGCCTCAGGATGGGCCTGCAGCAAAGCCGACCAGGAGGGGTAGCGATAGAGCTGGACGTGCTGCCAGTAGTCCAGCCCCGCCCGCTTGAGATAGCGATCCGAGAGGCGAAACCCCAAAGGATCTACCAGATGGAGAGGGGTATCGGTGGCTGCACAGGTGCGGGCGATGTTTCCCGTGTTGGCCGGGATCTCTGGGGCAACCAAAACAACGTGGAAGGGCATGTCTTATTTTACTTGCCCCCAAAGCCGCGGTTACTGCCCCCTTTTTTGCCTCCACCTTTGCCCGGTTTGCGGCTGGGCTGTGGCCGGGCAGGAGGGGCTGTCGAACGTCCGCGCCAACTGGGATCCCCGCCGGGAAGAGGGGTGCGCCCGCCCCCCCACCCGGGAAAACCACCGCCCATGCCCATGTTGCGCATCATGTCGCGCATGCGCTGGAAATCGCTCACCAGTCGGCTGACATCCTCCAGCTTATGGCCAGATCCACGGGCCACCCGTCGTTTGCGGCTGACACTGCGGGCCAACAGGTCGGGATTGCGGCGCTCTTCGGGCGTCATGGAGTTGATCATGGCCTCGGCGCGGGCCAGTTGGTCTTGCCCCTTTTGCAATTGTTCCTCGCTGATTTTGCCCATCCCCGGCATCAGCCGCAACAGCCCCGCCAGGGATCCCATGCGTTTGATCAGGCGCATCTGCTTGAGGAAATCGGTGAAATCAAACTGGGCGGTCATCATCTTCTCCGCCATGCTGGCGGCATCGCCCAGGTCGATCTCTTCTTGGGCTTTTTCCACCAAGCTGAGGATATCCCCCATACCCAAAATGCGCGAGGCCATGCGATCTGGGTAAAAGGGATCCAGCGCTTCCACTTTTTCGCCGACACCGACGAACTTGATCGGCTGGCCGGAAACTTGGCGAATGGAGAGGGCCGCCCCGCCACGAGTATCCCCATCCAGCTTGGTGAGGATGGCGCCGGTGATGCCCAGGCGCTCATGGAAGGCTTGGGTAAGGCTGGCCGCCTCTTGGCCGATCATGGCGTCCACCACCAGCAAGATCTCGTGCGGCTGCACCGCCGCCTTAATCCGCTCCAGCTCGGCCATCATCTCCAGGTCGATCTGCAGACGACCGGCAGTATCTAAAATTACATAGTCGTAGCCCTGTTCCCGCGCGGCTGCTACCCCCTGCCGGGCGATCTCCACGGGATCCGTCTTGCCCAGATCGAAAACGGGGATCTGAATTTGCTGGCCCAGAGTTTTGAGCTGGTCGATAGCCGCCGGACGGTAGATATCCCCGGCCACCAGGAGGGACTTTTTGCCCTGCTTGCGCAAATACAAAGCCAGCTTGGCGCAGGTGGTGGTTTTGCCGGATCCCTGCAGGCCGGCCATGAGCACAATGGTGGGGGGCTGCTCCGCTTGGGCGATGGGCACGTTGGCCTCTCCCATCACCTTGACCAGCTCGTCATGGACGATCTTGATGAACTGCTGATCCGGCGTCACCCCCAGGATCACCTCGGAGCCCAGGGCAGCTTCCCGCACATCCTCGATAAACTGCTTCACCACCTGCAGATTGACATCCGCATCCAGAAGGGCGCGCCGCACCTCCCGCAGAGCTTCCTGAATGTTGGTTTCGGTGATTTTGTCCTGGCCGCGCAGCTTTCTCCAGGCCAATTCCAACTTCTCGGAGAGGGCATCAAACATGGGTGCTGTTTATCCTGTCAGGCGCTTCTGGGGCATTTCCTACCATAGTCCAGTTGGGGCAACTTCAGCTTGGGGATCCCAAGCGAGGCTGACCCAGAAAAACTGGTAACTTTACAAAAGTTTAAGCAACAATAGAAGGCGTTGCTTGCCGATCTCCCATGGTCAGTATCGCTTCTCTCTCCTACAGCAGCACCGACTGGCAGTTGGGCTATCGCTCTTTGCGCCAGGAGTACGACTATTGGATTACGGAGATCGAGGGGCGGATCCCGGAGCGGCTGCGGGGAACCCTATTTCGCAATGGCCCCGGCAAGCTGGAGGCGGGATCCCAGCGCTACGGCCATCCTTTTGACGGCGACGGCATGATCTGTGCCATCACCTTTGTGGCGGGGAAGGTTCATTTTCGCAACCGGTTTGTGCGCACCCCTGAGTTTGAGGCAGAGGAGAAGGCGGGCCGGGTGCTCTACCGCGGCGTGTTTGGCACCCAGAAGCCGGGAGGCTGGTGGGCCAATTTTTTGGATCTGAAATGGAAGAACCCCGCCAACACCAACGTCCTCTGCCTGGGCGACAAGCTGCTGGCGCTGTGGGAGGCCAGCGCCCCCTACCGCCTGAACCCGGCCACCTTGGCCACGGAGGGGATCGAAACATTTGCCGGCGGGATCTCCGCCAGCCAGCCTTTTACCGCCCATCCCCGGCGGGATCCCCACACGGGAGATCTCATCGCCTTCGGGGTGCGAGCTGCCCTCAACTCCACCTTGTTGCTGTACCGTCTGGATGCGCGCGGGCGCTTGCTGGAACAGCGGGACTACCGCCTGCCGGGCTTTGCCTTCCTGCACGATTTTGTCTGGACACCCCGCTACCGCATCTTTTTCCAAAATCCGGTGGTCTTCAACCCCCTGCCGTTTGTGTTGGGCTGGCAGCCGGCGGGCACCTGTCTGACCTTGAAGCCCGGAGAACCGACCCGCATCTGGCTCTTTCCCCAAGAGGGCGAGCCCCTGCAACTGGAAACAGAGCCGGGGTTTGTGTTCCATTTTGTCAACGGCTACGAAGTCGGGGAGCAGGTGGTGGTGGATGCCGTCCTCTATGAGAACTATCCTGCCCTGGAGCCAGATGCCGACTACCTGCAGATCGACTTTGCCCAGGTGCCAGCCGGCAAGCTGTGGCGGTTTGAGCTGGATCCCAAGGCGGGCAGTGTGAGGCGGGAACTGCTGCTGGATCGCTCGGTGGAGTTTCCGGCCATCCACCCAGCTCAAATGGGGGGATCCCACCGCTACATCTACATTGGAGCCACCCATGCGCCTGGCCCCAATGCTCCCCTACAGGCCATTCTCAAGTTGGATACCGCCACAGGCCGCACGCAGCAGTACAGCTTTGCCCCGCGCGGCTTTGTGGGAGAGCCGGTGTTCATCCCGGATCCGGAGAACCCAGCAGAAGAGGCGGGGTGGATCGTGACGGTGGTTTTTGATGCGGCCAGCCAGCGCTCTCAGGTGGTGATCCTGGATGCCTCAGACCTGGCTGCCGGCCCGGTGGCGCGGATCCCGTTGCGGCACCACATTCCCTATGGCCTACATGGCAGTTTTACTCCCCAGGTGTGGGTAGATGCCGATCCGAACAAAGGATAGGGGAGCGATCTGGGGATGGTTAAATCGATTTCTCTGGCTAAGTAGGGCACTGGGCGAGGCCAGGCAAGAGCTCTGCTCAGCAGATAGAGTTATGGCAAACAGCCATGGAACAGCTTGCTGGTTGAGCTCTAGCTCCCCTCTCCCACAAGGGGAGAGGGGGCGAAGCGTCTTAATTTTGCTTGCAACGACTATATTGCTTTTCCTTTTCCTGGAGCAGTTGCTATTATCTTCAGCTACGCTGGTGACAACAACAGCCGTTCTTTTGGCTGACAAACGCCTCCGACGCGAGCGAATGTGGGTTGGCCGACTGAGACGAACCAGGAAAAGCGTTGTTAGGCTGGGTGGTGTGTTGGGCAGGTCTTGGGTCGAGGGCAGAAGTAGGGCCTGTTTTTGCAACAGCAAATGTCTTGCGCTGCCAGACGAGCATCACTGCCCCTTCTTGAGCACTTGAGTTAACCTTCTGGATCGATTGCAACGGAACCGTCACAATGTCCTCAGAGCTAAGACCTCCCTTTCGATCTGTGCGGCCCCCCAGACCCAGCTCAACTGGCGAGGCCAGGGCCTCCTCCCTGCCGGGAAAAGCTGAGGATTCGGTGTCAACCGCTGGCTCTGCTCGCGGTAGCGGGACGGAGTCTTTGCAGCCTGTTGTCGGTACCACTGCTACTTTGGCGACGACGAAAGCGGCGGAAAGAGAGCGAGTCTGTTTGGAACCCATCCCGCCGCCTGGGGAGAAGATGCAATACCGGGCGATTGGCCTCATCGAGGGACAGTACATTCCTTCCCCTGGGCACTTTACCCGCGGGGTCTTACGTACCTCAGATGGCTTGGAGCTGAATGCCGTATTGCTGGGCCGGGTGATGAGTCTGGTACGTAAGCACCTACAGCCAGACCGCAACTACCTGTGGGTGGTCTATCCTCGCACCCGCGACAAGAGCGAAGATCTGCACGTGCAGCTGATGGGGGTGTGGGCCCCCGAAGAAATGGGGCAGACGCTCCCTGAGGGCTCCCGTCCGGCGGTGGTGCCGGATTGGTTTTCCATTCGGGGCGAGGTTGTTTTTCAGTCCCAGGAGAAAGGGTTTATCATCGTCAAAATCCGCCAATCGGGCAAAAAAACCTCTGCCAGCCCTTCTTCTCAGCGGAGCAAGGATCCCGTCCCGCCTACCCGAATAGCTCCCAAGCCCCAAGCCTTCAAATTGCGCCTGATCGGCTCCCTGCCGGGCAAGGAGGTAGGCAATTTCTGGGATCTACAGGTGCGTCGCCGCGGATCCCTGCTCTACGTGGAGGCGGGAACTCCCATCGGCCCTGTGCTCAAAGCGCCGCCGCGCCCCCGCCTGAAGCACTCAACGCCCCGCCCCAAAGTCAAGAAGGGCTCTCTTCCCTCGTCTTCAGGTCAGCAGTCTATTTCAGATCAACTTTATCCGCCGCGGGATCCGGCCAAAGTTCCCAAACCGGTCAAGAAAAAGCGTCCATAATCTCTTCTATAGATTCTTCTCTGGATTAGAGCTCAGTAGAGTTCCCCTCCCAATCTTCCGGTTTTAATAGCCCTTTTATCTTGGTTGTGCCGTGACAGAGTCAAACCTACCCCCCAACAAAGATGAGTTTATTTCGCCTCGCTATCCCTACTGGGGCGAGGTGAGACCCCAGAATTTGGTTTTCGATGCCAATTTACAAGAATTCAGCAACAGGGTGTCTTTGATCTGTGGCCTGGAAACGGGGGGCAAGATCACCCCGGAGGAAGCCTATCGGCAGATCAAACAGCTCTGGAAACAGCTCAAAGAAACCAAGAAAGCCATCTTGGACGACCCGCAGTGGCAGGAGCCTCCCCCCGAATTGCCGGAGGAAGAGTAGCCGGCTGGATCCCTTGGCTCGCAACCCCTGCTGGCTAACTGCAAACGGCGTCTGGTGGGCGCGGAGCCCTTGCCATTGCCAACAAGACAACGCTCAAGCGCTCTGTGCCGCTGAGACCATCACTTTCAGCTTCTCTCCCAAAAGGAGGGGAGAGTTGGAAGCCCAGGGCTGTGAAGGGTGTCTGTAACTGGCCTAGGGCAGGCCCCAAGCTCTCGCCTGCTCCGCCAGCCAGCCCTCGGCGCGCAGGTTCTCCAGTTCTCGGCGCACCCGCAGCCGCAATTCAGCATGCTCCAGCCCCTTGGGCAGGGCAATGCCCAGCCCCACCGTCGCCAACGGGGATCCCAGAAACTGAAACTGGGGGTGCTCCGCCAGCCACCCCGCCAGCACCGAGCGATCCGCTGCCCAGGCCTGCACCGCCCCTTTTAGGAGCAATTCTGCCCCTTCCTGGTAGGAATCCACCGCCACCAACTCAACCCCTGGGAGGTAGCGCTGGAGGTGGGGAATGGCGGCCGATCCGCGCAGGACGGCAATCCGCGCGCCGCGCAGCTCTGACCAGCTCGTCCAGTTTTGGGAACGGGCCACAACCAGGCTGGGGCCATCCGGGTAGTAGGCCGAGGTGAACTCCACCTGGCGCGCCCGATCCGGTGTGATGCCGATCTGAGCGATGGCCAGATCCACTTCCCCCGCAGTCAGCACCTGTAGCCGCTCCACATTGGCCACTGGCACCAGCTCCACCGCCGCCGGGGATCCCAGCAGCCGGGATCCCAGCTCGCGGGCTAGGTCAATCTCAAACCCCTGCAGCTTGCCTTCGGCATCGCGAAACCCCAACGGCCTGAGGTTGTCTTTGACTGCAACTCGCAACTGACCCGAACGAACAATCTCTGACCAGGGACGGGCAGCGGCAGGGATCCCTAGGCAAACTAAGGCCAGGCTGGCCGCCCAGCAAGACCTCTGGATCGCCGAGGCCAACGGAGACTGAGATCCCATCCCCTTCAGGCGGTGCGGGACTGGCGGGCCGCAGCCACCACTTGGGTGAAGGCTTCGGGATCCAGGAAAGCCAAGCGGGCCAACATTTTGCGATTGAGCTGGATATTGGCTTTTTTGAGGCCGTCGATGAACTCGCTGTAGCGCAGGCCCTGGGCGCGGGTGGCGGCATTGATGCGGGCAATCCAGAGGCGGCGAAAATCCCGCTTCTTGCGGCGGCGATCCCGGTAGGCACTGCGCAGGGCCTTCATCACCTGCTGGTTGGCGGTGCGGAACAGCTTAGAGCCGGCTCCGCGAAAGCCTTTGGCCAGCTTGAGGATCTTCTTGCGACGCTTGCGGGCAACATTGCCCCGTTTGACTCTCATGGCGGTAACTCAATACAGACAGA
>NZ_JANSJH010000020.1:25788-31879 GCF_047462495.1 Synechococcus sp. H55.2
TTGCGGGCAACATTGCCCCGTTTGACTCTCATGGCGGTAACTCAATACAGACAGAATACAGACAGATGGATACAAGGGCGAACAAGCCTTGAGACTTTTGGCCTGCCGTGGCGATCGGCTCACCCTAGGCTGAGGGAGTGGAGGAAGCGGCACAACGGGATCCCACCTAGTGGGTGTTGGGCAGCATCAGGCGCACGTTGGCCAGATCCCGTTCATCCACCAGGGCCACGCCGGCCAATTTGCGTTTGCGGTTGGTGGTTTTGTGCTCAAGCAAGTGGTTGTGCCCGGCCCGGCGACGCATGAACTTGCCGCTGCCGGTGAGGCGAAAGCGCTTGGCGGCTGCCTTGCGAGTTTTGATTTTGGGCATGGCAATAACCCCAGAAATGGCCAGGGGAAAGGTCACAGTCTTCTAGCATAAGCTAGGGAAGACCAAGAAAGCAAATGCCGCAATGGCCTCTTCCTGTCTCAAAGCCGCCAAGAGCCCTCAAAAACTGTTCTCTTGCGGCTCCAAAAGCAACACTTGCCAGCGCAGCAACTGCTGCAACTGCGGCCAGCTCAGGGGAGAGTCTAGGCTTTCTTGAAGGGCTTGGACGGTGCGGATCCCGTCCACCTGCTGCAGGAAGGCGAAGGCTTCCTCGCTGAGGGAGATGGCCTCATAGGCGTAGTTGAAGAGGCTCCGCCCCGGCCACAGGCCCAGGCAGGGGCTGAGGTGGGCAACTGCCGCGGCCACATCCTCTGGATGGATCCATTCCCAGCGGCGAATAGGGGGCTTGCCGAGAAAGAGCTCGTAGTGGGCCACCACCGGATCCAACAGCTCGATTAGGCGGTAGCGCTCCGGCTCCGGCAGTTGGGCTGCCTGGGCCAGTAGGGTTTCATCTTTGCCCAACACCCGCTCCAGCCGCCAGAACTCTGGGTTGGAAAAGCGCAAAAACTGCAGCCCTGAAGCCTGAATTAGCTCAAACAGCGTCTCGATGGTGTAGTCCACTTCCTGCGGGTGCAGGTACATATCGGCAAAGCATTCGTCGTCCACGTTTTCGATGGCCCAGCGGGCGCGTTCCTGCTGCTGGATGCGGTTGCTGTCTGGCAAAATCTGGAAAAGGCGGCGGCCCACCTGGAGCCCTTGCTGTAGGTGTTCTGCGGAAGCTAGCGGCTGATGCTCTGAGCCAGTGACCAAGAGGCGGATGGCCTTCTGCATCAGGCGGATCTCGTGGCGGCCCAGCTCGCCGTACACAAATAGGTGCAGGATCCCGCCGGGAGCCAGCTTGTTTGCCAGAGCCTGCAGCCCCGCCACCGGATCCGGGAGGTGGTGGAGCATGCCTACGCAGTTGATGAAGTCGAACTGCCCCGGCAGTTGGTCGATGTCGTAAACGTTGAGCTGGCGAAAGTGCACCGGTGGTGCCTGGGAAGCCCGGCAGCGGGCCTCGGCAATCTCCAGGGCGCGGCTGCTCAGGTCAAAAGCCCAGATTTCGGCGTTGGGGTTTTGGTGGGCGATATACTCCGTCCCCACCCCAGAGCCGCAGCCGGCGTCCAGGATGCGCACTGGGCGGCGGCCTGGATGAGCATCTGTGCAAAAGGCATAGGCCTGGGGCCAGCTCCAGCGCCAGTTCCACCCCGGCGGGGGAACGGTGCCGATGGGCTGTGGCGGGAAGGGGTAGAGGTCGTAGAGCTGCCGCACTTGTTTGAGAATCTGTTCGGCGCTGCGGGACTGCATAGGCTCTCCAGCCAGACTATCCAGACTATAGTGACGATATCTCCCCTAAGCACATTTCTCGCCAACGCTCTATGGTTGTCCGCGCTTCCCATCCTCTGCAAGCTGGCCTCACCTTCGACTGGATCAAGCTGACGGCTGAGCTCAAAAAAATTCTCGATCCCCGGCGAGTGATCAGCAAGCCGGAGGAGCTGTTGGTTTACGAGTGTGACGGGCTGACCAGCTACCGGCAAAGGCCGGCTTTGGTGGTGTTGCCGCGCACCACAGAAGAGGTGGCGCAGGTGGTGAAGCTGTGCAGCCGCTACCAGGTGCCCTTTGTGGCGCGGGGATCCGGCACTGGCCTTTCGGGAGGGGCGCTACCCCTGGAAAATAGCGTCGTCATTGCCACCACCCTGATGAAACAGATCCTGGAGATTGACCTAGACAACCGCTGCATGGTGGTGCAGCCGGGGGTGATCAACGCCTGGATTACCCAAGCGGTGGCCGACCAGGGCTATTTTTATGCGCCGGATCCCTCTAGCCAGTCGGTTTGCTCCATCGGCGGCAATGTGGCGGAAAACTCCGGCGGCGTCCACTGCCTCAAGTACGGGGTAACAGCCAACCACATCCTCGGCTTGACGGTGGTGCTGCCGGATGGGGAAGTGGTGCGCTGGGGGGGCAAGATCCCGGAGATGCCCGGCTACGACTGGGTAGGTCTGTTTGTCGGTTCCGAGGGCACCCTGGGCATCGCTACCGAGATTACCCTGCGCCTGCTGAAAACCCCGGCCCAGGTTCAGGTTTTGCTGGCGGACTTCGACAGTGTAGAAGCAGCGGGATCCGCCGTCTCTGACATTATCGCTGCCGGGATCATCCCCGCCGGCCTGGAGATCATGGACAACTTCAGCATCAACGCCGTCGAGGATGTGGTGCAGTTGGGCTGCTACCCGCGGGATGCGGCGGCCATCTTGCTGGTGGAGGTGGACGGGCTGGAGCTGGAGGTGGAGGAAGCCGGCCAACAGGTGAGGGCGCTGTGCCTCAAAAACGGGGCCCGCCAGGTGCAAGTGGCAGCCGGCCCAGAAGAGCGGGCGCGGCTATGGAAGGGGCGCAAGGCGGCCTTTGCTGCAATGGGCAAGCTCAGCCCCAACTACTACGTCCAGGATGGGGTGATCCCCCGCAGCCAGCTAGCCTATGTCCTCAAAGAAATCGAGCGCCTCAGCCGCGAATACGGCTACCCGGTGGCCAATGTGTTCCATGCCGGCGACGGCAATCTCCATCCGCTGATCCTCTACGACGAGTCGGTGCCGGGATCCCTGGAGCAGGTGGAGAAGCTGGGGGGCGAGATTCTCAAACTCTGTGTGCGCCTGGGGGGTAGCCTTTCTGGCGAGCACGGCATCGGGGCGGAGAAACGCTGCTACATGTCGGAGATGTTTACGCCCACGGATTTGGAGAGCATGCAGTGGGTGCGGCAGGTATTTGACCCGCAGCACATCGCCAACCCCGACAAGATCTTTCCCACTCCCCGCACCTGCGGCGAGGCGGCCCACGCCCACCGGCGGCCGGAATGGCAAGCGATCCCTGTCTTCTAGCTGGCCTGCCGCTGCTGCTGCAGCTCGGCAAAGGCCTGGGCAAAGTCTTCCTGGCAGATGACCAGGGTTTTGGCATCCACCGTCTCGGCAGTGGCGCGGTGGCGGCGGATGGCGGCAATGGCGGCACGGTTGCTCAATAGAGCCAGATCGGCACCGCTCCAACCTTGGGTCTGCTCGGCCCACCCCTGTAAATCCACATCCGGCCCCAGGGGACGCTTGCGGTTATGTACAGATAAGATTTCCCACCGCCCGGCGCGATCCGGCAGCTCCACACTCAGGTGCAGCTCCAGCCGTCCGGCACGGGTGAGGGCGGGATCCAAACTGGCTTTGCGATTGGTGGCCGCCACCACCAGCACCCCCTGGCTGGGGCGGATCCCGTCCAGTTCGGCCAGGAGTTGCCCCAGGACACGGTCGCTGACGCCACTATCGCCGGAGTAGCTGCCTCGCGCGGGAGCGAGGGTGTCGATCTCATCGATGAAGATGACGCAAGGGGCACACTGGCGGGCGCGGGCAAAGAGTTCCCGCACCGCCTGCTCGGAGGATCCCACCCATTTGCTGAGCAGCTCCGGGCCGGAGACGGCGATGAAATTGGCCTTGGCCTGGGAGGCGATGGCCTTGGCCAGCAGCGTCTTGCCGGTGCCGGGGGGCCCGCTGAGGAGGATCCCTTTGGGGGCCTGGGCCTGGGCCTGCTCGTACAGCTCCGGGTGCAGCAGGGATCCCTCGATGGCCTCCTGCAAAATCTGCTTGGCGTGCTCCAGGCCGCCGATCTGATCCCAGCTCACCTGGGGCGACTCAATTTCCACCGAGCGCAACACCGCCGGCTTTACCTGTTGCAGAGCCTGCTGAAAGTCCGCCGCCGAAACCGTCAGCGACTCAGGGACAGGGGATCCCAAATCCGGCACCTGGCGCCGCAAAGCTGCATAGGCGGCCGCCTGGCACAGGCCGCGCAGATCCGCCCCCACAAAGCCCAGCGTCTGATCCGCCAGGCTGTCCAAATCCACATCCTCCGCCAGCGGCATGCCGCGGGTGTGAATGGCCAGGATCTCCCGCCGCCCCTCCCGATCCGGCACCTTAAAGATGATCTCCCGGTCAAAGCGCCCCGGTCGCCGCAGGGCCGGATCCAGGGCCTCAGGCCGGTTGGTGGCCGCCAGCACCACAACACCTTTTTGAGCCGCAAACCCGTCCATCAGCCCCAGCATTTGAGCCACCAGGCGTTTTTCTACCTCCCCCTCGACGGTGGCGCGGTTGGGGACAAGAGCATCGATTTCGTCGATGAACACCAGACAGGGGGCAGACTTAGCCGCCTTCTCAAATAGCTGCCGCAGGCGCGCCTCCGCCTCCCCGTAATACTTGCCGATCAGTTCCGGGCCGACAACGGCAATGTAGTTCACCCCCAGGCTCTCGGCCAGGGCGCGGGCAGTCAGAGTCTTGCCGGTGCCTGGGGCTCCCACCAACAGCACGCCACGGGGCGGATCCAGTCCCAGCTTGGCCAGCAGATCGGGCCGCTTGAGGGGAAGTTCTACCATCTCCCGCAGAATTTGGAGTTCTTCTTTCAGACCTCCCACGTCCTTGAGCGCGAGGCCCTTGGCGCTGCGGAGCGAGTCCGTTGCAGCGGCTCTGCTCTGCTCACATGGGCCCGCTGCAGGTCTAACCTGCGGCTCGCTGCTCCAAGAGGATTGCCCCGTGGCGGTTTGAACGCCGCTGGGACGAGGGGGAATAGAGCCGGAACGGGGAATAGAACTGCCCAGAGGCCGGGCCTGGACGCGAACTTCAGTTCGTAGTTCCCCACTTTGTTTTTTCTCATCCAGCTTCTGAGCCAGCTCGATTAACTGCTCAATACCCTGGATAAAGTCGCTTAAATTGGCCATAGCCGGGATTTTCCATCACACAGTCGTCTGCAAATTGACCCCGCCAGAGGTTCCAGCTCATCCCCTGCCTGGCCGGTTCAGGTGAGGAGAGTTCCACGGCCAGATGCTCAGTATGATACCCTTCACTTCGACTGCCGTCCTTGCTGGGTGAGGAAAATCTGCTCTCGGATCCAGCCCAGCCAGGGATCCAGCCCGGCACCCGTCTTCGCAGAAAGACAAAAAATGGGCACAGAAGGGTTGATCTCACGGATGTTGGCTTGCATCCGATCCAAATCCACCTCCAAAACAGGCACCAGATCCACTTTGGTGATCAGCAGACAATCCGCCTCTCGAAACATAATCGGGTACTTGAGAGGCTTATCCTCCCCTTCGGCAACGCTGAGCAGCGCTACCTTGGCGTGTTCTCCCACCTCAAACTCCGCCGGGCAGACCAGGTTGCCGACATTTTCCACCAGCAGCAAATCCAGTTGTTGCGGATCCAGCAGGGCTTCCAACTGCTGTAAACCCCCGGCCACCATGGCCGCGTCCAGATGACAGGCCCGACCCGTGTTGATGGCAATCACCGGGATTCCGTAGCAGCGCAACCGCTCTGCATCCAGTTGGGTTGTCATGTCTCCCTCGATCACCGCCAGGCGCAGCGAGCCGGCAAGAGCGGCCACGGTTTTCTCCAGCAAAGAGGTCTTCCCGGCTCCGGGAGCGCTCATGAGGTTCAGACAGGTCACTCCCCAGGCATCGAAGTGCTCCCGGTTGTGGTCGGCCTGGTGTTGGTTGGCGTGGAGCAGGTTAATCCCCAGATCCAAGACTTGATGCATGGCACAAGCTGTATGTGGGTTGCGGTTGAGAAGAGAAAAAACTCTAGCCTCCGAACGAGCGGAACTCGCTCATGGCCGGGGCAGGGGAAGGGCTGGCCGAAAGTTTGCGCACCTCAGAGCAGAAAGAAGCCATGCTAA
>NZ_JANSJH010000021.1:0-3597 GCF_047462495.1 Synechococcus sp. H55.2
GTTGTCCCCACACCGGTGGGGCAGACAATTAAGACAATCTCACATCTACCGGGATCCCTTGCCTGGGTGGGCGACACTAGGACTGGGTCGCAGAAGCGCGATAGCTAAGGAGGGGAGTATGAGCAAGAGCCTGCTGGAGCAGTTGCGAGAGATGACCGTCGTGGTGGCCGACACGGGGGATATCAACGCCATTGAGACCTTTAAGCCGCAGGATGCCACCACCAATCCCTCTTTGATCACAGCAGCCGCCCAAATGCCCCAGTACCAGGGCATTGTCGATGAGACCTTGCTCAAGGCCCGCAAAGAACTGGGATCTAAAGCCGACACCAAAACCGTAGTGGCCCACGCCATCGATGAATTGGCGGTAGCCTTTGGCGTGCGCATTCTCTCCATCATCCCCGGTCGGGTTTCGACCGAGGTAGATGCCCGCCTCTCCTACGACACCGAGGCTACCGTAGCCAAGGCCCGCTACCTCATCGAGCTCTACAAGGCGGCAGGGGCGGATCCCAAGCGGGTGTTGATTAAAATTGCTTCGACCTGGGAAGGGATCCGCGCCGCCGAGATCTTAGAAAAAGAAGGGATCCACTGCAACCTGACTCTGATGTTTGGCCTGCACCAGGCCATTGCCTGTGCGGAAGCAGGGGTAACCCTCATCTCGCCCTTTGTGGGCCGCATCTTGGATTGGTACAAAAAACACACAGGCCGGGAGAGCTATCCCCCTGCTGAAGATCCGGGCGTGCAGTCGGTAACCCAGATCTACAACTATCTGCGCAAATACGATTACCCGACGGAAGTGATGGGCGCCAGCTTCCGCAACATTGGGGAAATCATCGAGCTGGCCGGCTGCGATCTGCTTACCATCTCGCCAGTTCTCTTGGCGGAGCTGCAAAACACCGAAGGCCACCTGGAGCGCAAACTGGATCCGGAAAAAGCTAAGAAAATGGACATCCCGCGTCTGGTGATGGATCGAGCCACCTTCGACCAGATGCACCGGGAAAACCGCATGGCTTCAGAAAAGCTGGAAGAAGGGATCCAGGGCTTCTCCAAGGCGCTGGAGGTGCTGGAAAGGCTGCTCACGGAGCGGCTGCAGAAGCTGGAGGGCGCCAAGAAGGAAACGATTACCCACGCCGCCCAGGATGTCTTCCGCATCTACGACCTGGATGGGGATGGCTTCATTACCCGCGAGGAGTGGATGGGGGCGGATCGCGTCTTCGATGCCCTCGACACCAACCAAGATGGCAAAATTACCCCCGAAGAAATGCTGGTCGGCCTAGGGGCAGCCGTCTACTTGAGGAATTAGCCAGCCAGCTCTATGGGCGAGAACTTTCGCCGCATCGGAGATGGGGTAGCTGCCCTAGAGGCCCAGGCCCGCCTCTGGATTGCCCAGCGGCTACAGGGGATCCCTTACGATCCGCCCCCGGGGCCGGCGGCCAGCCAGGTGCTGCGCTGGATCGAGACGGACTTGCTCCCCCGCCTGCAGCAAACGCCCCAGGAGCTGGAAAATCTCCTGCGCGGGCTCAATGGCGGCTATGTGCCCAGCGGCCCTTCCGGCGCCCCCACGCGGGGCCGGGTGGAGGTGTTGCCCACCGGGCGCAACTTCTACTCGGTGGATATCCGCGCCATTCCTACCCCCACTGCCTGGCAAGTTGGCTCGCTGGCTGCCGAGCGGGTGGTGGAGCGCTACGTGCAAGAGCAGGGGGAATATCCCCGCCACCTGGGCCTATCCGTTTGGGGAACTGCCACCCTGAGAACCGGCGGCGAGGACTGGGCGGAGGCGCTGGCGCTCTTGGGGGTTAGGCCCCGCTGGGAGGGGGGACGGGTGGTGGATATCGAGATCCTGCCTGTAGCGGCTTTGGGCCGTCCCCGCGTGGACGTAACCCTGCGCATCTCCGGCTTCTTTCGCGATGCTTTTCCCAACCTCATTGCCCTCTTCGACCGGGCTGTGCAGGCCGTGGCCGCCCTGGAAGAACCGGAAGCCGACAACCCCCTGCGGGCCCAGGTGCTGGCCGATACCCAGTACTGGCAGGAGCAAGGGATCCCGCCTTCAGAAGCGGCAGAGCGGGCGCGGCTGCGCATCTTTGGCTCCAAACCAGGGGCCTACGGAGCCGGGCTGCAGGGGCTGATCGAGGCGCAAAACTGGGAAACCGAGGCGGATCTGGCGCGCGCCTACCTCACCTGGAGCGGCTACGCCTACCGGGCCGAGGGCGAGGGAGAGCCGGCCCCCGCAGCTCTGCGGCGGCAACTGGCCCGCTTGCAAATTGTCCTGCACAACCAGGATAACCGCGAGCACGATCTCCTCGACTCCGATGACTACTACCAGTTCCAGGGGGGCATGGTGGCAGCCGTGCGCACCCTCCAGGGCCGCAACCCCCAAATCTACTTCGGGGATCACGCCCGTCCCCACAACCCCAAGATCCGCACCCTGGCCGAAGAGATCGACCGCGTCTATCGCGCCCGCGTCGTCAACCCCAAGTGGATTGCCGGCGTAATGCGCCACGGCTACAAAGGCGCCTTTGAGATGGCCGCCACCCTCGACTACCTTTTTGCCTACGACGTCACCACCCACGCCGTGCCCGATTTCATGTACGCCGGGGTGGCCCGCGCCTACCTGTTGGATCCCCGGGTGCAGCAGTTTCTGCGGGATCACAACCCCTGGGCACTGCGGGATATGAGCGAGCGGCTGCTGGAAGCCCACCAGCGGGGCTACTGGCAAGAGCAGGCCCTAGAGCTGGTGCCCCAGCTGGAAGCCCTGCTGCTGGAGACGGAAGCCCGCCTGGAGGCCACCCAGGGATCCCTGGCGGGAGAAGGTTAAGTTCAGCTAAGATGCTCTCAGCAAACCAGGCGCGGAGGGATCCCAATGATGAGCAAAGCCAAGTTACTGCGAGAGATTCTGGGGCCCCTACTGGAAGATTACCGCTACTGGTTTGAGCGCTCCCGCCGCTTTTTGCAAGAAGAAACCCTAGAATTTATTAGCCCAGAGGCGCAGCAGGCCCTTCTGGAGCGGGTTTTGGCTGCCCAAGCAGAATTGCAAGCCGCAGAAGCCCTCTATCAGTTGTCGGAGAATGAAGTTGGCGTTGACCCAGCGCTGATGGCAAAATGGCATCACCTGCTGATGGAGTGCGCCGAGCTGGGCCGTCGCTTCCGCCAAATTCACCCTTCCTCTGACTCATCTGACCCGTGATGCTGCAGATCCTCTACCTCATCGCTTTCGTGGCCATTGCTTTTGTGGCCCTGCGTAACCTGGTGGCCAATATCATCACGTTGGGCAAAGAAGAGCGCAAGGCCTCGCCCCGTCGGGCTCGCCGACAGGCGCCCCACCCAGAGCTCTTGGATGAAGAAGGCAACCTGACGGAAGAGCCCTTGTTGGTGATTCGTTCGACCAGCCTGGAAGAAGCCCGCAGCCGCCTGGAAGATCTCTACTCTGGCTCTCCTGACGAGGATTAAAAGCGGCGCAGGAGCTTCCCCTTTCTCGGTGTCGGCCCGAGTCAGTTGTGGGGGTAAGTAGCCTTTCTTGGATGAAGTTACGATAAAGCACCTGGCGCCGAGCACTATTCCTAACTCCCCTCTCCCTGAGGGAGAGGGGTTGGGGGTGAGGGT